>JANOQP010000768.1:0-3168 GCA_031414895.1 Saprospirales bacterium | reverse complement strand
CGGATGCTCCTCATGGCATGGCTCTGCTTCGTCATCATCGCGCTTTTGATGCTGATGAACGACCTCGTGGAGACCGACAAAGTGGGGTCGTTTTTTTGGATCTGCTGCGCGGTGATAGTGAACGTGGACATTGAAAACCCGGCCGACGATCCACCTGCATGAGTTTTTTTAAATCAAAAATTACCGCTATGGCAGTCTTTTTTTTAAAATAATTGGCATTGAAAGCAATTTTTCAAAAAACATAATCCACTTTTGCCGCTAAACCAGTAAAAATGGATTTCGACCAATTCGCCGCAATCATCCTTTTCCACCGAAAAAAAAGCGGTCTTTCGCGCACCGAAATTGCGCGGCTGGCAGGCGTGGGCAAGACAGTCATTTTTGACATCGAACATGGAAAACCGACCGTCCAGATGGACACTTTCCTAAAAGTCCTCCATGTTTTGAACCTGAAAATCCAGTTCACGGGGCCGCTGATGGGTCTTTTTGAAAAGGAAACCGCCCTAATTTCCCCGGCTGAAAATCAATAAAACCATGCGCACCGCGAAAATTTTCGTCCACGACAGGCAGGCCGCCACGCTCGTCGAATTGGGCAAAAACCAATCTTGGCGGCTCGATTATGGAGGGGGATATGATGGCCCGCCAGTCTCGCTGACGATGCCGATTGGGGTTAAATCATATTATTTTGACCAATTTCCGCCTTTTTTCGAGGGTGTTTTGCCCGAAGGAGCGATGCTCGAAGGTTTGTTGCAGGGCCAGAAAATCGACCGCGACGACCTTTTCGCTCAATTGATCGCCGTTGGTGGCGACCTCGTCGGAGCGGTCACCGTCCAACCGATGCCCGCCGATGAATAAATGCCCGCTCACCTATCTGCCCTGCGGCGAAAACCGGTACAGCGAGCTGGGCCTGCACACACTGCACCCCAATTTGCGGACGCTGCACGACCTCCCTTTTTCGGCCCGCGAACAGCGTTCGGAGGCGGCAGGGCGGATGAACAAGATGTCCATTCAGGGCGTGCAGCCAAAATTGAGCGCGGTCTTGGACACAAAAAACGCCATTTTCAAGTTCACCAATACCGACGGGCGGTTCATCATCAAACCGCAAAGCGATGTTCACGAAAATATGCCCGAAAACGAGGACCTATCGATGCGGATGGCGCGGGTTTGCGGCCTCGAAACACCGTGGCACGGCCTGATCTGGAGCAACGACGGCAGTTTGAGCTACGTCATCCGGCGTTTTGACCGGGTTGGGAAAAACGGAAAATTGCCCGTCGAGGATTTCGCACAGCTCGCCGGAAAGACCCGCGGGACCAAATATGATTTCACGACCGAGCGGCTGATCGGCCTCCTGACCGCCCATTGCACCTTCCCGGCGGTCGAAAAAGAGAAGTTTTTTCGGCTGCTCCTCTTCTGTTTTTTGATTGGCAACGAGGACATGCACCTCAAAAATTTCTCGCTCATCACCCGTGACGACCGGGTTGAACTTTCGCCCGCCTACGACCTCCTCAACTCGACCATCGCACTCGGAAAAACCGACGACGAACTCGCGCTCATGCTCGCCGGAAAGCGAAAGGAGTTCAAGGTGCGCGAACTGGTGGACTATCTTGGATGCGAAAAACTTGCGTTGCAAAAATCCGGCATCGACCGCGTTTTGGGGCAATTTGAGCGGGCCCTGCCCGATTGGCTGGCCCTGATCGAGCGGTCCTTTTTGCCCGAAAAACTTAAAACGGAATACCGAAAACTCCTCCTTTCACGCTGCGCGAGATTGAACTTGACGACTTGAAAACACCATTAGATCCAGCAAAAATGACCGAACCCCGCCCATTTTTCCCGGCAAAGGCCATCCTTTTTGGAGAATATACCGTCATCCGCGGGGGCGAGGCGTTGGCCATTCCGTTGCCCAATTTTGGGGGGAGCTGGCAACAAAACGGGTTCGGAAAACAGCTTTCGTTGCCCGATTTTTCGCGCAGTGATGCCGCAAAACAGGCTGGATTGGATGTCCAAAAATTTCAAGACGACCTGAAAAACGGGCTTTTTTTTCAATCAAATATCCCGACCGGATATGGGCTTGGCAGTTCCGGCGCGGTCGTTGCGGCGGTTTATGACCGCTATTGTTTGGAGAAAGAGACCGACCTTTTTTTATTGAAAAACAAGCTCGGCGCACTCGAAGGTTTTTTTCACGGCAAAAGCTCGGGCATCGACCCGCTTATTAGTTTTGTTCAGGAAAGCTTGGTGATCGGCAATAATTTCGCAAAAAAAACTTCAATGGACCTCTTAAAAAACAGCCTGTCCGATCATTGTTTTTTCTTGTTGGACACCAATAAAAAACGCTCCGCAAAACCGCTGATCCAATGGTTTGCGGAAAGGAGCTTGGACAATTATTTTATCAAAAAAATAGAGGAGCAACTATTGGTCTTCAATAAATCCGCGATTGAAAGTTTATTGGAAAACGATGTCGAAACCCTGTTCGAGAAGGTGCACTTGATCGGCGATTTTCAGTTCCGGCATTTCCCGCCGATGGTCCCTGCCGAAATCCGCTCGGCATGGCTCGATGGGCTGGCCTCCGATTTTTTCAAATTGAAACTTTGCGGCGCGGGCGGCGGCGGTTTTATGCTCGGTTTTTCAAAAAATTGGGCCGCGACGGTCGAGCAGTTGGGCGGCTTTTCATTGATAAAAATCTGACCTTTCGGAAACCTCACCACCCGATCTTCCGCGTCCCTTTGTTCCAATAAAAAAACAGCAACGCCCCAAAAATCGCCCCGCCGACGTGCGCAAAATGCGCCACGCCCGTCCCCGTGCCGCTGATGCCGAGGTAGAGGTCCAGCCCGCCCATGATGAGGACAAAATATTTCGCCTTCATCGGGATCGGCGGGAAAAGGAGCTGGATCACGTTGTTCGGGAAGAGCAGCCCGTAGCCCGCGAGCACCCCAAAAATCGCCCCGGACGCGCCAAGCATCGGGATATTTTCAATCTGAAATGCTGCATCCGGGGCCGCTTTGCTGATCTCGTAGGCTGTCGCGCCGATGTGCAGCAGCCACGCGCCGAGGCCGCAGGTGAGGTAAAAAAACAGGAATTTTTTGGAGCCCCAGACCATCTCGACCATCGTGCCGAACATATAAAGGGAGAGCATATTGAACGCGAGGTGCTGGATGCCGCCGTGCATGAACATGT
>JANOQP010000767.1:0-6108 GCA_031414895.1 Saprospirales bacterium | reverse complement strand
GTTTTCGCCAAAAATGCGGGACCGCTCGATACGGGCCAAATCCGCCTGGTGCAGCGCAACCCGTTCACCGATTCGCTCATCATCGAGCAAACGGTCGGGCTTCCGAACGCCCCTTTTTACAGTTTTTCGAATGTCTATACCTCGAAATACCTCGTCCGCGCCCTGCCCGCGCCAGCCTCCGCTTTTTATTCAACGCATTTCCCTGCCTATTTCCCGGACAAATATTTTTGGTACAACGCCGAGGAAGTCGAGGTCTGCTTTTTTGATGCGACCGGGGTGGACATCATTTTGCCCCCCGATTCGCTGATGCTCGTACCGGGGACGGGCGGCATTTCGGGTCAATTGGTCGGACAGGCGGGCGCGGCGAATGCAAGTTTTGAGCTTTGGCTGATGGACAATATTTCCCAAAAACCCGTCGCATGGACGGACACCGACGCATCGGGCAAATTCATTTTTGAAAACCTCCCGCCGGGCGAGTTCGCAATTTTTGCTAACGAGCCGAACACGCTGATCTTCAACCAAAAACCGCCGGTCCTGTCGCTCGGTGCTGACCAAGCGGGCAGCCTTTTCGTGAAATTGTTGATGAAACCGACGGAACTGGAGCCAGTTTTGGTCTTAAAAACAAGCCCGGACGCGGTCACTCCGGCCTCCGCGCTCACCATTTCGCCGAACCCGGCAAGCGACAAAATCCGACTCGATTGGCCCGCCGAGGACATCCTTTTTGGTGAAATATTGAACGCCACGGGCCGCTCCGTCCTTTCTTTTTTTGGAAAAAACGAACTTGAAATCGGCCAATTACCAAGCGACGTTTTTTTGGTTGAAATAAAAACGCGGCTTGGGCGGGCGACCGGGCGTTTTGTCAAAATTTGATCGACCACAAAAAACCGGCCCACAAATTCAAAAGGCCACGCACGGAACGAATGCTCCGGGCGTGGCCTTTTGAATTTTGAATTTGGGCGGCCTAAAATCATTCCACCACCAATTTCCCCGCAAAAACGCCCGCGCCCGACCCGTTTTTTATCTCAAAAAAGTACAGCCCCGACGGCAGCCCGTCCCTTTTGAAAAAGACCTTTTCGCCCGAAAATGGCAGCTCGCGCAGCTTTTTTCCCGAAATATCGGTCAAAACGAGCTGGTTGCGTTCATCGGCTGGCAGGTTTTCAAAGGTCAAAAACGTGGCCTCGCCAATCGGGTTGGGGTGAAATTTGATCGCGTTTTTTGCCGGCCCCGGCCCATTCACGGCGACCGGGCTGCCTGCAACGGTAAAAACAAAATCTTGCCCACCGAGGTCGAGCAAAGTGCCGTCGGCGAGGTATCCCTTGATGTTTTTGAAACGGAGCCGGAGCGTGTCGAGACTGTTGCCGGTGCCCGGAAATGTGTGGGCCATCCGCACCTGCAAGAGTGACAATTGCCCGTCCACATAAACCTCGCCCACCGAATCCTTGCTGCTGGCCAGCGAAAAAGTGCCCGCGCGGGGACCGTCCATGAAATGGTGTGACATCTGCCAATGAAACCCGTTGAAGCTGCCTCCATAAATTTCTCGGACATATTTTGGATCGCAATCAATCTCAAAAGCGAGCGCAAAAAGTCCCGGTGGTGCATCGAGCATCACCTTCGCATACTTTGTTTGTCCGGGCAGGGCACCGTTTAGCGGTTGACTGGTGATTGCCGAAGCGATGGACAATTCGGGGCCGTTGGGGAAAACATCCGGTTTCGGCTGCCAGTTTGGGTTGGTTTCGTTGTAGTTTTCGGTCAGGATTTTGAGGTCTTGAAGCTCGATCTTGCCGTTTCCGTCGGCGTCGTTGTGCTTTTTATTGCGGTTCGTTTTTGGCGTGTTTTCCGAAAAATCGGGAGCGGCCCACGGCGACCACCAGACCTCGCGCGGCGAGCGCGGTAGGCCCGTGTTCGAGCCATTTGCAGCGGCGAGTGCCATGTCGGTCAGGTCGCAATGGTTGGCTATGCCGTCGAGGTTTGCATCGCCCGGCCAAACGCAGTCGCTCGCGCAAAGGATTGGCGGTTGGCAGATATTGACAAACTTGTTCCCATAAAAATCGTGTATTTCCGCCATCCTGTCCGTCAAAAGGGAAAAACTCGCCAGCGAGTCATTGGTCGTCGAATCGTGCGCAAAAACCCATGCAAGGTCGATTTTGATGGCTTGGTTGGGTTCCCAATGGCCGATTTTTATGGAAGAGATGTTTTCCGTCTTGTTTTTCCCGATGTTGGGCAGGTTGATCATCGCGCAGCTCAACGGGTCTCGCGGGTCGCCGGGGAACATGAATTTTTTGTTGTCCACGCCATCGAGGTCGCATTGGCCGGTGTAAAAATTGTTCCCCGCATAGCCCGCGTCGCTGTTCATGGCTGACCATGAAAAATACCCATTTGGGCCAGGTTCGACCACTGTTGGATGGCTGGTTGTCCATGAACTGTGCAGTTTTTGGTTCAAAATGGACAGCCCGATGGCGGGTTTTCGGTGGTTAAAACAGGTTGCTGGCCCCATCGTATCGACCGCGTTCAGGTCGGTGGGCAGGTAAAAAAACTGGTCGCTTTTCAGCGGGTCGCAGCCGAAATAGCCTTTTGGGCCGCATTCCAGTTCGGCACGTTGCCAAAAACCAACAAAAACCGAGTCGAGCGGGTCGGGGTCGAGCAACGAAATCTTGTGTGAAGTGAAGACCGATTCTTCCAAAGCCGGGTTGTCCTCGCAATGGAAGGCCCAAGCCGAAACCTGTATTTCGGCGGGCATGTTGAATGCGCCCGCCGAGGTCTGGCCAAAATCGGAGGTCACGAACCACATGACCTGTTCGGGCAAAACTGTTGGCGAAACACCCTCCGGCAACGGGAAATCCCCGTCGAAAGCGTTGTAAACGCCGTCGAGGTTCGCATCGTGGAAGGCCGCCCAACCGACCGGGTTTGGTGGCAGCGCAAACCCGTTGACCGCCTTAAAATGCGGGTTGCCCACGCCGGGCCAACCGATAATGGCGTCGATTGGCGAGTCTATCTGCCCGTTGTTTTGAAAATCGGCCAAATGCTCCTCGATTTGCCAGCGGCGGACGCTCCAAATTTTGTTGAAATGGAATTCCGAGCTGTCTATTTTTTTAAAGGTCTGATGGTCAAATATGCCGGACATATAATCGAGTTTTGTCGTGGTCGGAAACCGTTCGGCACTGTACCTGATTTTTCCGGATCCGTCAATCCCTGAAAGCCAAAGGTTTGTGATCCAATCAAAAGCCTTGACTTGGTCGCCGTTAAAATGGTTTTGGAAGCTGGGCATCGTGCTCCCATTTCCCCACAAAAAGCCGCCGTTGTACATGCTTGTGTGCAGTTGGTTGCCGTGCAGCACCATGTATTGCCTCGGCTGGCTTTGTCCGAAGGTTTTGCCGATGAAAAAGAGGGCGATAAAAAAGGTCAGTTTGCGCATGGCCGGGTCGTTTATTGGTGAAAATTATCGAACAGCAAGAAACGCCCGTTTTGATGAAACCCATTTTGGGAATGAGCGAAAGCCTTCGATTTTTGGGCGGGCCAAGTGGCGGCTTTTGTGGCCCGCCCGCACAATATTCATTCCAGCACCAATTTCCCCGTAAAAACGCCCGCCCCCGACCCGTTTTTTATCTCAAAAAAGTACAGTCCAGACGGCAGCCCTTCCCTTTTGAAAAATACCTTATCGCCCGAAAATGGCAGCTCGCGCAGCTTTTTTCCCGAAATATCGGTCAAAACGAGCCGGTGAAGGCCGTTTTTGGACAATCCCTCAAAGGTCAAAAGGGCCGATTCGGCGAGCGGGTTGGGCCATGTTTTTATTTTCGGCAAAATGCCGTCGCCGCCCGTTGGGTTTTCCACAAAAGAGATGAAATCGTGGCCAATTCGGTGCTGCGTCGTGTTCGTTTGCACCGCGCCGTTGTAGTCAAAATAGATGGATGCGCGGTTTTCGAGGAGCGTCCCGTCGGGCAAATCGGGCCTTTGCGAAATCTTAAAACTGACGAAACCGTGCGAGGCCGCCTCGTTCGAGTTCGAGTCCGGCAAATTGATGTCGTCGAACCGGAAACTGACAAAACCGTTGCCCTCGATTTTCCACGAAAACGGGTGCGAGGCCGCGCCGGGGCGGAGGCTCATCGGGTCGAGTTTTTCGGAAAGCGTGTCGCGGATGACCACGAAATGCGCCGCCGCCGTCCCCGTGTTTTGAAAACGGATGGTGTATTCGAGGTCGGTGTTTGCTTCGATAAAATGGCTGGGGCCATGGCCGAGCGGCGGGTGGGCATGGGCGCGGTTATTTTGAAAACAATGGGCGAGTTGGGCGGGGCAAAACTGGCACTTTTATTTGTGAAAACATATTCGGGAAAACAGCTTTGAGGCCGACGCATATTTTGCCACAGAGGCACAGAGGCACGGAGTTTTGACAAAAAGAGAAAAAACCTCCGTGTCTCTGTGCCTCTGTGGCAGAAAATTCAAATTTTCCTCGAAAAAAAAGCCGCCACCAGCAGCCCCGCCGCCACGATCAAAAGCCCCGCCGGCAGACCGATCCAGTCCGAAATGAACCCCAAGAGCGGAGGGCCGGCCAAAAAAGCCAAAAAACTGAACGTCGCAAACGTCGCCAACCCTGCCGCCGGGGTTACGCCGGGCAGCCGCATCGACAGCCCAAAAAGCATCGGCGCACCGAGCGAGCAGCCGAGGCCGAGCAACAAAAAACCGCCCAGCCCGGCCATGTAATTTTCAAAAAAAACGGCCACGGCCAGGCCCGCCGCGCTCACCAACCCGCAAATCGGCAACAATCGCCGCTCGCCAAACCGGGTGATCAAGAGGTCGCCCGCGAACCGCCCGACCGTCATCCCGAGGGTGAACATCGAAAAGCCAAATGCCGCCTGCGCCGCCGTCGCGCCCCGGCAGTCGCGGAGGAAAACGCCGCTCCAATCGAACGCCAGCCCCTCGGCCAAGAGCATCAACATCCCGATGCCGATGAGCAGCACGAGCCGCCGCGAGGGCCGGGCCATCCCGCTCGATTTGTCGTCCGAAACATGGTTCGGCACTTTTTTCAGGTCGCCCGATATCAGCCAAACCAGTCCCACGGCCAGCCCGGACGACAACAAAATATGCGTTTTTTCAGAAATGCCCGCCGCCAAAAGCCCGCCCGCGAACAGCGACGCACCCACCCCGCCGATGCTCCACATCCCGTGGCAGGTCGAAAAAACGGCGTGCCCATGGATGGAAAGTTCCGCTGCGCAGGCGTTTGCGGCCACGTCGAGCAGGGCCAGAATGCCGCCAAAGACCGCCAAACCGGCCACCAAAAGCCAAACGTTCGGCGCAAAGATCGGCAGCCACATCGTCAGCCCGCACATGGCCGCCGTCGCGAGGCAGATCTTGCCCGCCCCAAAACGGTTGACGATCCGCCCGGCAAAGGGGTTTATGAACAAATGGCCGATCGGCAGCCCGAAAAGCACCCAGCCCAATTGCCCGTCCGTCAGCCCGAGCGAGGTTTTGACGTGCGGGATGTGCACCACCCAACTGGCAAAGCACCAGCTCAAAACCGTAAAAACGAGGCCGACCGACCGCGTTTCTGGGGTTTTTAGAAAGGAAATCAGGAAGGACCGCCACGCGGGATAGGTGAACTTCATAAAAAATTGGGCGGTCTGCGGCCGTTTTGTTGGGGCGCGAAATTACTTTTCAAAATGACTTTCGATAGGGGCATTCGTGGTTGCTCGGTTGTGAGGGGGCAGTTCAATGGCCCCACTTATTTGCCGCCGCCGCCGCCGGCCTAACGCTCGTCGGCTATTTCATAAATAAAAAAATAAAATCCCGTTTAAAAGCCTGGTTTTCAACGGGTTTTATCGAAAAATGGCATGGTAGTTGATTTCAAACTGGTACATTTTAATCCATTATAAGCAGTCTTTTCCTTTCAATCCATTTTAGATTCCGTGAACCCATAGCATTCATTTCATCATCTCGTAAAACCTTGCGGTATGCTTTTTTTGCTGTTTGCTTTGGGTGCATTTGTCTTCGGCGGTGGCATGATCACCATTACCAACCTGTTGGTCAGCTACCATTCGCCGGGCGATAATCCACACTCGAAACACTGATTCATCTAAAAAGTGGGCGGGTTGCTTTTCTGGTTCTCCATGAAAAGCA
>JANOQP010000766.1:0-2326 GCA_031414895.1 Saprospirales bacterium | reverse complement strand
GAAAAGCAAAAGGCGGGCAGGGCTGCCAAAAGGCAGGTTTTCAGGAAAAAATTGGTCGTTTTTTTCATATTTTGAATAAAATTTGGCCGAAAGGGACGAATCAGAAAGGCGTTTTGAACGCCGGGTTCGCCAAAAACTCCGTGTCCGTCAGCGTTTTCAAAAACGCCACGAGGTCGGTTTTGTCCTGCGCCGAAAGGCCGAGGCCGCCGGGCTGCAAATTGTACTGCATCAAAAACTCCACCGTCGCCGAGTTTTTCGTGCCCGTGTTGTAATGGTCAACCACATCTTCCAAAGTTTTGAACCGTCCGTCGTGCATGAAAGGCGCGGTGCGGGCGATGTTCCGCAGGCTCGGCGTTTTGAACTTCGCTTTATCCGCCGGGTCATTGGAAACTTTTAGGCGGCCTTCGTCTTTTTGGTCGGCATCGGCATCGAGGCCGTTGTTCATGTATTCGTCGTTCGTGAAATTGAACGTCGCGTGGCAATGGAAGCATTCCGCGCCTTTTTGCCCAATGAACGGGTCAAATTCTGTGAAAAACAACTTCCGCCCGCGCTCCTCGGCATCATTCAAAACCGTTTCGCCGCGCTTGAATTTATCGAATTTCGCGTTGTTGGAAATCATCGTGAACTCGAACTGTTCGATGGCCCGCCCGATGCGTTCTTCGGTCACGGTCGCGTCGCCGAAAGCGCGGATGAACTGGTCGGTGTACTTTTTTTCAGCCGAGAGTTTGGCGACGACGTTTGCTAGCGTCTCGTTCATTTCGAGCGGGTCCTGGATGGGTTTGAGTGCCTGGTCGCGCACGAGCGGGGCGCGCCCGTCCCAAAACATCCCGTTTTTGTGCCACGCGAGGTTCATCACGGGCATGGCCTGCCGCTTGCCGTTCATTTTTTCCACACCGACCGAAAATTGGAGGCTGTCCGAAAACCCGGTTTCCTGATGATGACAGTCGGCGCAGGCTTGCGAGCCATCTTTCGAGAGCAATTTTTCATAAAAAAGCATCCTGCCGAGTTGCACCCCGGCGACGGTCGGCTTGTTGTCCGCCGGGAAATCCGGGTCGGGGAATTCGCGCAAGTTGACCGTTGCCAAAGTCGGGTCAAAAACCGCCGGTTCGTCCACCGGGTCGGGGTCGCAGGCAAAAAAGAAGGCTGCCAAAAGGGGCAGCGCGAGGCGTATTTTTTTCATAAACCGTTGATTTTAAATCGTCTGACGACTCCAAGTCGTCTGACGAAAACAAAAAGACTTTCAAACTATCTAAACTTCGGATTCGACACAAAATGCCCATCCGTCAAACTTTCCAAAAACGCCACCAAATCCGCCTTTTCCGCCGCTGACAAACCCAGCGGTTTTATCAAAACGCTTTTGTGCGGGTGGTTTTTTCCGCCCGAATCGTAATGCTCGACCACTTTTTCGAGCGTCGAAAAACTGCCGTCGTGCATGAATGGCGCGGTCACGGCCACGTTCCGCAGCGTCGGCACTTTGAAACGGGCGATGTCGAGCGAGTCTTCGGTCAACCGGAAGCGTCCTGCGTCGGGGTAGTTTTCGTAGAGGCCGTTGTTTTCAAAGGCATAGTTTGAAAAATTGAACCCCGCGTGGCAGTCGGCACAATTTGTTTTTTTGGAAAAAAACAAGTCCATGCCGCGCTTTTCCGGGGCGGTCAGCGCGTCGGTTTTATTTTGAAAAAAGAACTCGTCAAAACGGCTTTGCCCCGAAATCAGGGTCCGTTCAAAACAGGCGATGCCCCGCGTGATGATGTAAAAATCGGGGTCGCGCCCGTAGGCTTCGCGGCTCATTTTCACATAAATCGAGTCCGTTTTGAGCCGTTCGGCGATGAGCAAAATGTTGAAATCGAACTCGTTGTGTTCCTGAATCGGCACCAAAACCTGCATTTCCAAAGTCGGCACGCCGCCCTCACGGGTGAAATAGGGGTGGTACGCGACGTTCGCCAGCGTCGGCGAATTTCGCTTGCCCGGCAGCCCGCCCGCGCCCGGCGAAAAGGCCACCGAATCCGAAAACGCATGGCTCGGCGCGTGGCACGAAGCGCAAGAAATCGAACTGTCCCGCGACAAGGCCACGTCGTAAAAAAGCCGCTTGCCGAGCGCGAAACGCGCCGCCGTCAGTTCGTTGTCCGCCGGGAAAATTGGGTTGGGGAAACCCGGCGGCACGGCCAAAAGCGGCTCCGGTTCGATGGGCGCGACGGGTTGCTGTTCCTTTCGGCAAGCCAAAAAGAACAGCAATCCCAATCCGATGAAAACGCCTTTTTTCATAAAAAAATCAATTCAGAACAACCAGTTTTTCAACCGCCACCGGGCTGCCGTTCTGCCAGAGGTG
>JANOQP010000765.1:0-3586 GCA_031414895.1 Saprospirales bacterium | reverse complement strand
GTAGCCGAAGATGTCGCGGGACTCTTTTTGCTTTATTTCATCGCCCAAAACCGGGTTTTCGAGAAAAAAAGTGAAGTTCGAATAAAGCTCAAAATCGTATTTCGACCAAAAAACCTGGTTCTTGATGAACGAATGGTCGGTCAGTGCGGTGACCAGTTCGAGGTTTAGGTTGGTGCGGCCCGTCTCGCCGCCCTCCGAATTGTCGATCGAGCCAAAACGGCTCAACTGGCCCAATTTCACCAGCCTTTCCGGCACCTGGCCCGATGCGTTCCATTTGCTCGAAAAGGTTGAAAATGAGGCAGTTAGGTATTTTTTGTCGTCAAAATTGGCGCGGTATTTCCCCATCAAATTGGTCCGGTGGAAATTTTGCGGGTCGTCAAAAAAGCTGTTCGAGAACAGATATTCAGCCGCCAAATAGGCCGATTGGCCACGCTGCCGGGCCTTTTCGCCGAGCAAATCGAACGCGCCGACCCCGCGCAGGGTCTCAAATTGGCCGCCCTCCAATTTCACAAAAGAGCCGGGCAGCGCGTCCGCCGTGCGGAACTTGACCGCGCCCGCCGTGCCGAGGTTGCCGACCGAGGCATCGTAGGCCCCTTTTTGAAAATCGACCGTCGAGATCAGTTCCGGGATCACCCAGTGCGCATCGGCGTAGCCCTGCCCGTGGGCGTGCGAGACCATATTTACGGGCATCCCATCGACCGAAAGCGCGATATCGGTGCCGTGGTCGATGTCAAAACCGCGCAAAAAAATCTGTTCGGCCTTGCCGCCGCCCGCGTGCTGTGCGATGATCACGCCCGGCACAAAACGCAGCACATCTTGCGCCGAACCGATTGGTTTCATCTCAAAATCGAGCGCGGAAATGGTCGAGAGCGGGCGGTTGTTGCCCCCCGAAATTTCGACGGCGGCGAGGTCGAGCGGCGCATTTTTCAACAAAAACTTGACCTCTGCCGTCTCGTGGTCGGTCACGCGGACGGTCTTTGCCTCGGCCTCAAAACCGATAAAACGGACGGAAACCGTGTAATCGCCCGCCTCCAGATCGGTGAAGGCAAAGCCGCCCAGCTCGTTGGTCGCGGCGGAAAGGTTGCCCGGTTGGAGCGTGACGATGGCGCCAATGACCTCGGTGTTCGATTCGGCATCGGCGACGAGGCCACGGAGGGTGCCGTTGTGGGCGGTAATTTGGTTGATCCAAAAAAGGGAAAACAGGATAAAAACGTGGATCTGCTTCATGCTGAACGGGTGTTTTTTTGGACAAATTACGACGGGTTTTAGGGTTTGGTTTTTTTTATGTTGGATATTTATTGCCAAAATCACCATTTCCCGGCCCGCATTTCCGCCAAAAACGGCGCAAATTCTGTCAATCGCGCCGACCGCCGCCGGCCCATTTTTTCGATAAAATAGGCCTCAACCAACTGCGCCTGCGCCTCCCGGTTGAGGTCGGCAAAGCAGCGGCCCTGCGCGATTTGTGCAACCAATCGGCCCTCTTTTTCAAAATTATAGGCTTCGCTGCCAAAATGCCATTGTGCCAAAAGTGCCTCCGGGGCATACCGCGCACCAATGGCCTCGAATTGAGCGACATGGACGAGTTCGTGGACCATCGTGGCCAATGTTTCGCCGCCCTTCGGGCAATGGATGACGCGAAAAGCAGCCATCGCCCGCCCGCCGCTCAATCGGCAAAGCGGCGACCCTTCATGGACCCGGATTTTTTCCAAAAACAGTTGGCCTGGGGCAAAAACCATTTGCGCCGCCTCGATCTCAGCCGATTTCAGCCGCCGGACAGGATAGATTTTTACCCAAAAAAAACTCGCGGCGCACCAAAAGCCGAGCCATTCGAGGATTTTAAAGAAGCATATAAATGGCATTTGAACTCAATTTTTGTTGTGGGTTTGTCGGCACAGCAGACAGAATAAGTGGCGCCCGGCATAGCCGTGCGCCAGCTGGCGGTGCTAACTTTGCGGCTTTCCATCCTTTCTTTTTATGAAAAAAATCGCGCTGTCCTTGTTCCTTTTCGCTGGTGTTTTTGGTGAAATAAATGCCCAAAAAACGCTCCGCCTGACCCTCGAAGACTGCCTCCGCCGTGCGATCGGGGCCAGCTCGTCGGTCAAAAAAGCGAACCTCGACCGGCTTGTTTTCAAAAATAAGGTAAAAGAACAACGCGCCCAGGGCTACCCGCAAATCTACGCAAACGTACTTTCGGAAGGTTGGTTCGAGCAGCCCGTGGCCTATTTGCCGGGCGATGCTTTTGGCCAACCGGGCTATCGGGAAGTGACGCTCGGCCAGCCTTTCCAGATGACCGGCGACTTTCGGCTCGACCAAAAATTGATCGCGCCGGGTGTTTTTTCTGGCGGCAAAATGAAGGTCGCGGGCGAGGCCATTGCCGCACTTTTGGTGGAAAAAACAGAGGAAGAGGTCGTTTTTCAGGTCGCCCAGCATTTTTACCAAACTGCCCAAAACCAATCGCTCGTCCTCGGCCTGCAAGCCAACCTCGACAAGCTCGATGCGCTCAGCCGCATGGCCGAGATCCAGCTGAAAAACGATATCGCCACGCCGACCGACGTAAAACGCCTCCGCGTCGCCCGCACCAACCTCGAAACCCAGCGTCAAAGCCTCCTCCTCGGCATCGAATATCAACTTGGGCTCCTCCATTTGATGACCGGGCTGACGCTCGACCAGCCCATCGAACTGGCCACCGACGCGCTCGTCACGGCCATCGATTCGACCCTTTGGAGCGGCGAACTGGCCCCGATGCTCGGCACGACGGACATCCGAATTTTATTTAAAAACCTGGAAATCAACAAGTTGCGCGCAAAAATAGCCCGCAGCGAAAACGGCCCGTCGCTCGATGCATTCGCCCGGGTCGGTTATTTGACGCAGCGGAACGACCCCAATTTTTTCAACCCAAAAGGCACTTGGCACCCGCTGGCCGGTCTCGGCTTAAAATTGCGCTACCCGATCCTCGACGGTTTTGGGCAAAAAAGCCGCGTCCAACAACTCGACCTCGAATCTCAAAAAACAGAGGAGGACGTGCGGCAACTTGAAAATTTCAAGGCCCTCGAATTCAGTTTCGCCAAAAAACAGATGCGCAACAGCCTCCATTCGCTCGATGCACAACGGGCAAACAACGCGCTCGCCATCGAGGTTTATGGGAAGGTTTTTCAACAATATAGGGAGGGCCTTGTCTCGCTCAACGATGTTTTGACCGCCCAAACCGCCGTCAGCGAGGCCGAATCGGGGCTGAACCGCGAGATTTTCAACTATAAACTGGCCGAACTCCGGTTTTTGAAAAGCGTCGGACGGCTGCGGGAATTATTTTGAAAGTTTAATTGATGCCCGAAATTGTTATTGTTCGGCGTCCCGCCAACAAAAATTCCAGTATTACCGATAAGCCCCGATTGAACTGAACGAAGATAGGTTGTTGTTGGAGGCTTCCGCCCACGGCCAATTTGGGTTTTGAAACTATCCAATTTTAGTTTGGCGGACGCCAAAAAATGCCGAAAACGATGAAAAAGCTATTTGCCACCATTTTATTTTTGCTGATTTTCACGGATTGCATCACTGCACAAATTCATTTTGGCGGGACTATGTTCAG
>JANOQP010000764.1:0-4698 GCA_031414895.1 Saprospirales bacterium | reverse complement strand
GTCCCAGTATTATTCAATCTATGATGACGTATATCTTGCAAAGGTTGATACACTTGGTAATGAAATATGGAGCAAAGTGTATGAATCGCCCGGCTGGCAACGTGGTCATTGTATGGTCGTCCTTGACGATGGCAGCTTTTTGGTCGCTGTGAATCAATTAACAGATTTGACCTATCATACGGATATTATTTTGATGAAATTCGACCCAGATGGCAATTTTCTTTGGGAAAAGGAACTTGGCGGTGCAGAAGACAATTCTGATTGGCCGCAAATCGGCCCAATAAACGATGGGAATTTTTTGTTCACGTGTTCAAGCACCATCAACGGCATTCCATTTCCATACCTTGCTAAAATAACACCCGATGGGGAAATCCTTTTTGAAAAAACATTGACCGAGTTGCCCGGCGGCCATTTTATAACGCCCGGTTTTGAAAAGCCGGATGGGAACTTTGTTATTGCCGGGAACACTTATGCGGATAGCGTCGGGGCCGATTATTGTATCGCCACAATGACACAGGTTGATGAAAATGGAGAACTGGTTTGGTACAAACAATATCAATTTCCTCCACATACGGCCCGTTTTTGGGGGATGTGCGAAAGCAACGACGGTGGTTGGGTGGCTGCCGGGACAACCTTAAACGACTACCAAAACACCAAACAAGACGCATGGGCGGTCAAAATGGACGAATTTGGGAACACCTGTTTTGAAAACGACTGTGATACGTTGATTCTTTCGTCACTTAATTTGCTGGATGTTGAAACCAACAAACTGGCTGTTTTTCCAAATCCAAACAATGGGGCCTTTCAGGTCTCGACAACCGACACCGATTTGAGAAAGGTTGTTTTTCGTCTGTTTTCCATGGCAGGGCGTGAAATTTGGCAAGAAAAATTTGACCATTTCCCAAGCTATCGAACATTGCTTTTCAATGGGTTGTCCACAGGGGTTTATCTGCTTCAATTAGAAACAAAAGACGGTGTTGAATATACCAAAGTGATTGTTCAATAGCGTTCGGTCAAATTCCGAAACAATCGGGAAAATTACAAAACCCATCAAACCTGTATCACCCCTGTGTTGAACCGCTCCACGGGCGCATTGTTGGCCGCCGCGATGCCCTCGGAGACCCATTTACGGGTGTCGCGCGGGTCGATGATGGCATCCACCCAAAGGCGGGCGGCGGCGTAAAAGGGCGTGGTCTGCTCCTCGTATTTTGCCTTTGTCTTTTCAAAAAGGGCCTGTTCGGCGGCCGGGTCGGGGGCTTGGCCCTTCATCGATGCGACCTGGATCTGGGTCAGCACTTTTGCGGCCTGTTCGCCGCCCATGACCGCAATCTTGGCCGAGGGCCATGCCACGATGAGGCGCGGGTCGTAGGCTTTTCCGCACATCGCGTAATTGCCCGCGCCGTAGCTGTTGCCCATGACGACCGAGAACTTTGGGACGGTCGAATTGGAGACGGCATTGACCATTTTCGCGCCGTCCTTGATGATGCCGCCGTGTTCCGAGCGCGTGCCGACCATGAAGCCGCTCACGTCGTGGAGGAAGAGCAGCGGAATTTTTTTCTGGTTGCAATTGAGGATGAACCGCGTCGCCTTGTCCGCCGAATCGGAATAGATCACGCCGCCGAACTGCATTTCGCCCTTCGCCGATTTGGTCACGAGGCGGTGGTTGGCGACGATGCCGACGGCCCAACCGTCGATGCGGGCATAGGCGCAAAGGATGCTTTTTCCGTAGTTTTCTTTGTAAAAAATCAGCTTTGACTCGTCCACGAGGCGTTTCAAGATCTCGACCGTGTCGTACGGTTTTGTCCGCAGGTCGGGCAGGATGCCCAAAAGTTCCTGTGGGTTGGCGGCGGGCGGCAGCGGTTTTGCGCGGTCAAAACCGGCGACGGGCGGGTGGCCCATTTTGTCCACGAGGTCTTTTATCGTATCGAGGCAGGTCTTGTCGTCCGGCATTTTATAGTCACAGATCCCGCTGATCGCGGTCTGCGTGTGCGCCCCGCCGAGGGTCTCGCGGTCGGCATCCTCGCCGATCGCGGCCTTCACGAGATACGGGCCGGCGAGGAAAATGGACCCCGTTTTTTCAACGATCAATGCCTCGTCGGACATGATCGGGAGGTAGGCACCGCCCGCCACGCAGGCGCCCATGATGGCCGCGATCTGCGGGATGCCGAGGCTCGAAAGCCGCGCATTGTTGCGGAATATCCGCCCAAAATGCTCTTTATCGGGGAAAATCTCGTCCTGCAACGGCAAATAAACCCCCGCCGAATCGACGAGGTAGATGATCGGGAGGCGGTTTTCGAGGGCGATTTCCTGTGCGCGGAGGTTCTTTTTCCCGGTGATCGGAAACCATGCGCCCGCTTTGACCGTCGCGTCGTTGGCGACCACAATGCACTGCCGACCGCGTACCCGCCCGATGACGACGACCACGCCGCCAGCGGGGCAACCGCCATGCTCTTGGTACATTTCGTGGCCCGCGAACGCGCCGATTTCCAGCACCGGCGCGCCCTCGTCGAGGAGATAATTGACACGCTCACGGGCGGTCATCTTGCCCTCGGCACGGAGTTTTTCGATCCGTTTTTGGCCACCGCCCTCGGCAATTTTTTCGAGCATCCGGTTCACTTGACCGATGGCGAGCTTGTTGGTATCGTCGTTTTTGTTGAAATCCGGGTGTTGGTCGGGCATGATTTGGCTGGTTTTTAAGAAAATTGACGTGGTGGTAATTGAGGCGGTGACCCAAAATCACCGCCTCAATGGGCTGGCCGCAAAGAAAGCAATCAAAGCCCCAAAACCTTGCCACCGATATTGCCAAAACCGCGCGAGACCTGCCCCGTCATGTCCATGATGAACTTATATTGCTCATATCGCCGCTTGAACTTTGGCGCGAGCCTGATGAAATCCTTCAACCACGGCTTGCCCGCGACGCGCGTGGCGAGGCCGATCTTTTGCACGGCATTGAGGTTGGAGGCCCAGTTTTGGCCGCCGCCGACGATGGAATTGATGGCCGCGCCGTTCTGTTTTTGGTATTTTTGAATGAATTTCACGCCCTTTTTTGGGTTGGCAAAACGGAGCCCCTCGTCCATCAACTTGACATAATTGATCAACAAAATGTCCAGTTTTTCTTCTTCTGAAAGGCTGCTTTTGGCGGCGGTTTCGAGTTCGGCGCGGTGGTTTTTGATCCAGCTTTTTTGTTTGAAAAGGCCGCAGTCGGTGAACAAAAAACAGAGCGGGAGCAAAAAAAGGAGGGTCGATTTTTTCATGGAATGGTTGAATTTAATGGGGCATAGGTAGGAATATGGGGCGTTTTTTGACTTTTTTTTTGAGAAGTTTTGAACCGTACACTTTTTTAGGTAAAAAAACCGAAACAGTTCTTTGATAAGTTTGAGAAAATCAGGGTGGCCAAATTATTGGACTTTGAGAGGCATTTTTGAGCCAAAGTGATGGGGTGTATTTTGTCCAACCGGTCATATCGGGTGATTTTTGCAATGGTTTCCGGGTCTGTCATTTTCAGTAAAATGCCAATCAAGAAGGTGAAAATGAATGCAAAGGCTACCACGATAAGCAGGTTTTTCAGTTTTTCGGGGGCTTCGACCCTGGACTTGTCCAACTTGAAGCCGCCCGATTTGAGGCACTTGAACAGGGTTTCCACCCTGAACCGCCTGCGGTAATAATCGCAGGCCATTGGTCCCAAATCCATGTTTGTCAGAAGCAGAACGGGATCCTTATGCCCCTTTCCGTGCCAGCAAATGGCGTTGTCCCCATCGCAGGCATCCTCCAAAAAGGCAATTTCCTCGCCTTTGTGCGGGTAGATCGACTTCAATTGTGCCAATTCTCCCCCGCAATCCACCTTTCGGTCGGTCGAGGTGCGCAGCACGAACTCCCAACCATAGCCTTTGCATGCGGTGCGGAGCTTGAGCCCGTCGAATTCGCCGTCCCCGAGGAACACCACCCGGCAACGGCCCGGAAGCAATTGATCCACCAAGGCAGCCAAATCCAAGTGCATCTGCTCCGGGAAATGGCCTTTTTCGCCTTTTTTCGTCAGCCATGCCAAGGGTATGGCGTAGCCTTTGCAAAGCACCGAGACCATCAACGTGGTGTTCCCGCTGCCCGTCTGGCTGCCGTCAACCGTCAATACCAGCTCCCCTTTGCTGCGGCCTAGGGCGGCCAGCATCTGCCGGGCGAACGGTGAGAAAAAGGTCTCCCAATCCGTCCACTTGCTCGTTAGCCAGCGGCCAGACTGCTTGACCCGGCTTTCGTTTTGTTTGTCCGAACCCGCTTTTTCGCTGCTCAAGCCGTCCAAACTGCTGCTTTTCGTCTGGATACACGAACAGACCATGCAGGCCAAAACCGTTAAGCGGCGAAGGTGGTTGCCTTCAGGGTGCGTCGGACTCGCAGATTTGAGTACCGACAGAATATCTTTGTGTAGGCTTTTGCCCATAGGAGGTGAAGTTTTTGCGTCGAAACACAAATTTCCGCCTCCTATCTTTTTTTTCAAACTTTCAAAGAACTACTTCCGGTTTCTTCTTTTTAAAAGTGTACGGTTCAAAATTGAGAAGATAAAATGTAACTATACAGCCGGTAGCCCCAGCGGGGCGGGATGTTGGTAGGATTTGCCAGAACTGCTATTTTGTTTAGCCCCAGCGGGGCGAAATGTGGGTCTTGATTTGCAAAAAATGAACATTCCGCCCCGCTGGGGCTAACCAA
>JANOQP010000763.1:0-3527 GCA_031414895.1 Saprospirales bacterium | reverse complement strand
CCAGGGCCAGACGATGACCTTCACCTATTCCGGCGGCACGACCACAAATTAGGTGGAATAAGGTTGCCCGCCAAAAACCCCAATAACCATCCATCAGTTTGATTTTAAAATCCAATAAAATGAAAGGCTTTCAAAACATCGCCCTCTTTTCCCTCCTCTTCCTCCCCCTTTTCACAGCCGCCCAGGCCCGACTTTCCTTCGACGGCTATGGCGATTTTGTCGAACTGAACGGTCAGGAAATCGCTGGCCCCTGGACGCTCGAATGTTGGGTGCAGCGCAAGGGCGTGACCCCGTATGCCCAACTTTTCACCGCCGCCGACGGCGTGACGGGCATCCGTTTGGAGCAATATATCAACACCGGAAAGGTCGGCATCACGAAGGCCGGCGTCGCCGATTGGCAGTTCAACTATTCCGTTCCGGTGGGCGCGTGGACGCATTTCGCGGTCGTGAACAATGGGACGAACATGACGCTTTTCATCAACGGCGCGAACAAGGGGACGGTCGCCGGGACCATCAACCTGCCCATCGCCAAAATCGGCGCGGAGCTCTTCGGAGCGGGCGCGCTGCTGGCCAACGTGGACGAGGTGCGCGTTTGGAAAACCGCCCTCGATGCCGCCACTTTGCAGCAATGGATGAACGCCGAAATCACCGACCAGCACCCGCAATGGGCCAATATGCTCCATTATTACCGCCTCGACGAGGGCGCGGGCGATACCGTCGCTGACGCAAAAAGCGGCCTGACCGGCACCATCCACGGGGCGCAATGGCTGACCGTTTTCCCCCGCGACGTGGAGGTGGTCGGGCTGACGAAACCGGCTCGGTTCATCACCCAATTTGGGGTGGCCGATTCGGTGGTCGTCCGCATTGCGAATGTGGGTTTGGACACGATTTCCGACGATTTCGACGTGGCCTATTCGCTCGACAACGGCGCGGCGGTCACGGCCAGTTTCAATGCGGCGGCGCAACCTTTTTTGCCAAATACGACCCGCGACGTGGCCTTCCCGTTGGCAAATTTGAGCGGCGCCGATATCCATTCGTTCCAAATTTCGAGTGGCCCGGCGACGGACAATTTCACGAAAAACAACATCCTCGGGGCCGTGTCCAGCAAGGCGCAAATCGCGCTCGGCAACATCACCGGGTTCACGCCGGAGCCTGCGGCGGGCGGCAACAGCACCGCTTTTTTGTTCGACCTCGGCGTGACGCGGCTGCGGCTGGATTTTTACCGCGCCGATGTTTTCCGGCTGCAACTGGCCCCCGTCGGCATTTTCGCAGACCCGACCGACAGCTTGCTCGTCGTCGGCGCACCCGAAAGTTCGGTGCAGGTCGAGACGGGCGAGGGGGCGGGTTTTTATTGGTTCAAAACGGCTGACCTTTATTTGAAAATAAACAAAACGCCCTGCAAACTGGCCTTGTACAAAGCCGACGCGACGACGCTGGTTTGGGAAGAAACCGACCCGATTTCGTTCGGCCAAACAACCCGGCAGGTCGTTTCCGCCGTCGCCGAGGAGCATTTTTATGGCTGTGGGATGCAGAACGGCTATTTCGACCATCGGGGGAAAAGCATCCGAATCGAGAACGATTATTCCAACGATTGGGGCATCGGCTCCATCCCGAACCCCGCGCCGTTTTTTATGTCCACGCGGGGCTACGGCATTTTCAGGAACACTTTTGAGAAGGGGAAATATGATTTTTTGACCCCAAAAATGACGCTCGCGCACAACGGCGGCGAGTTCGATGCCTTTTATTTTGCGGGCGGCGACCTCAAAAAAGTCCTCGACGGCTACACGTCCGTCACCGGGAGGCCATTCCTCATCCCGCGCTGGGGCCTCGAATTTGGCGATGCCGATTGCTACAACGACACCGGTGAGACGATGGACGGTTTTACAAATATTGCCAAAAAATACCGCCAAAAAGACTTCCCCGGCGGCTGGATGCTGCCCAACGACGGCTACGGGTGCGGTTACAAAAACCTGCCGACGGTGGCCGATTCGCTCCGTTCCATCGGTTTTCGGATGGGGCTTTGGACGGAAAACGGCACAGCCCAATCGGCTTTCGAGGTCGGGCAGGCAGGCGTGGGGGTCTATAAGCTCGATGTCGCGCTCGTTGGCCCCGGCTACCGCTCGGCCTTCGTGAGCGGGCTGGATGCTTTTCGCGGCATCGAACAGAACGGCACGGGGCGTGGCTACGTCTGGACGGTTGCGGGCTGGGCCGGCACGCAGCGGTTCGCCACCATTTGGTCGGGCGACCAGTACGGCACCTGGGCCAACCTGAAAATGCACATCCCGACCGTCATCGGCGCGGGGCTATCGGGCCACAATTATGCGACGGGCGACATTGACGGCATCTTCGGCGGCTCGGCCACGACCTATACCCGCGACCTGCAATGGAAATGTTTTACCCCCGCCATGATGACGATTTCGGGCTGGGCGACGGTCGGCAAACAGCCGTGGGCCTACGGCGGCGCGTCGGAAATCAACAACCGCGCGGCCATGAAACAGAAAATGCGCCTCACGCCCTATCACTATTCCTATTGCCGCGCCGCAAATTTGACGGGCGTACCGGCCGCACGGGGCATGATGCTCGAATTTCCGAACGACACGAGCTGCCTCGGCACGCGCACCCAATATCAGTTCATGTCCGGCGAGCATATCCTCGTCGCGCCGGTCTTTGCCGCCGGGACGGTGCGCAACGATATTTATTTGCCGGAAGGCAGGTGGCACGATTGGTACGACGGCACGGTGCGGACGGGGCCGATGGAACTGGACAATTACGCCGCGCCGCTCGCCAAAATCCCGCTTTTTGTGCGCGAGGGCGGTATCATCCCGCAGTACCCGTTGATGCGTTTTGATGGCGACAAACCATTGGACACGCTCTCGGTGGACATTTGGCCCGATGCCGGCCAACGGCAATTCCACCTTTATGAAGACGACGGCAACAGTCAAATTTACAAAACCAACAACTGGCCCGGCCTCCTCATCGAGGTCGAGGGCGTGAACGGCATCCCGCAGCCGACCGACAAAATCACGGCGACCATCGGCGCGGGCGTGGTGGCGAACACCAACTTGCCCATTTCGCGGTCGCATATTTTCCGCCTGCACACGCCGGCCAAGCCCGGACAGGTCTTGCTCACGAAGCCCGACCCGGATATTTTGCCGGAAAAAGCCGATTTCGCGGCTTGGCAGGCTGCCGAAAAAGGCTGGTTTTTTCAGCCCGAAAAGGGCGGCACCATCCATGTGAAAGCGGGAAAATGGCCCGTGGAAATTGGCTGTCAAATCCAGCTTTCCAATTTCACGACCGTTGCGACCGACGACCCGGAGCTGGCGGCGAATTTTTCGGTCGCGCCCAACCCGACGGATTCGGATGTTGAAATCCGGTTCACCAGCCCGGCCAACCGCGAAACGATGCTCGATGTATTTGACCCGGCAGGTTTTTTGGTGAAAAACCTCCTCCCATCGGCGGTCCGGCCGGGCGAACAACAAATCACCTGGCAGCCGGAGCAGGGCATGAAAGGGGTGTTTTTTGTGCGG
>JANOQP010000762.1:0-2696 GCA_031414895.1 Saprospirales bacterium | reverse complement strand
GAAAAGGAAGAAGGGAAACTCGAAAAAGCCGAATTTAAAGCTGAAATCAGGAATTTGAGGGAAAAAATCCGGGGTTTGGAAGCACTTATGGGCGTAAAGAACAATTGAACCGCAAAATCGCCTTTTTAAATTGATGGGTTTTCTATTGGCCAATGCCAAAAAAAATGCCCGACCAGAAACCCGGTCGGGCATTTTTTTTTGAAAACTGGAAGCGCAAATCATGCCTTGTCGAACCTGATCTCTTGGATCATCGGCTGGCTGCCGCCCATTTTCAGGTAAAGATAGACGCGGTAGGTTGCGCCGCCCGTCGTGAGGTTGCCGATGCAATATTGGTCGTCGTTGCCCTTGCTGGCCCCTGCGTGCATTTGCGAAAAACCCTTCGGCTTGTTTTGGCTGAAAAACGATTTGACGGCCTCGATAGCCTTCGTTTTTGTGTAAATCTGCTCGTTTTCCATGATGGAAACCTCGACAGATTCGCCAAAATATCGCGAAAGGCCGTCCACGTCGCCCGCGGCCAATGCGGATTTAATGGCATCGATCCCCGGGTTTTGGTCGTTGGCGGTTGTTGAAAAAGCAGCCACCGGGAGCGCGAAAAGCAGATAAAAAAGCAATTTTTTCATAAAAAAAGACCTCCGTGTTTGGTTGATTAAAGAACCCGGACGGTCGGTAATTTATACGCCGCGCCCGGTTTTGGTTACATAAAAAACGGGCGTTCCCGTGTTAAGCACCTGAAAACGCCCGCTCAAAAGTATTGCCCGGCTTGAAAGCCCCTGCTTTTTACTTAAATTTTAACCAATTTCAGCGTTTTGAGCATTTGTCCGTTGCGGCTTGCCCGCACGAGGTAAATGCCGTTTTGCCAATCGGACGCATCCAATGCGAGGTTTTGGTCGCCACCCAAAAGTGTTTCTTTTTTTGAAAAAACGGGCCTGCCTGTCAAATCAAAAACTGTCAGATCAACAGGCCCAGCGGTCGGGTTTTCCATTATTTTGATAAAAAATTGGTTAGAAACCGGGTTTTGCGAAAGCTCGATGCCCAATTTTTCGCCCGAAAAATCATCGGTCGCGGAGCTGGCCTCGGTGATCGCGAGGGTCGTTTTGGCCGCCGCATCGCCGCCGCTGGCGTTGTTGTTGTTCACGCCATTGCCCGACGCGTAAAAAGTGACCGAGCCGCTGCCCGAGGCCGGGGCTGTCCACGTCATATCAAAAGTGTTGGTCGCCGACGGGCCTTTGTGCTCGGCATAAGTGCGCCCGGCGGTGCCCGCGAGGGTAATTAATTGGACGTTCGTGGCCGGTGCGGAAAAGCCTTTATGTTCCACATTGCCCGCGTCTTTCAACGCGATCATCTGAAAACCAAAGCCCGCCGGAGAGCCCGCCGCCGTGACAACCGTCACCCGCGCCGTGTAAGCCTTGTCCGGCGTGTATTTTGTCACGATGGTTGTGCCGTCCAAAATATCAACTTTGAGCGTCACTTGGATGGTCGCGCTGCCCGCGTGGCAACCTTGGCAGGTACGCACTTGACCGCTCACGATGTCGTTGTCGCCGGGTGCGCCAGTGCTGCCCTTTTGCTGGTTTTTTGCGCGGCCCGGCTTGTTCGACATGGCGACGCAAGCCACGAGGAGAAGGAAAAAAGTGGTGTAAATAATCCTAAATTTCATAAAAACGTGGGTTTGATGACTGAATGAAGTGCCAAAGGGACAGTTTTCGGGCGAAAAGGTTTGAAATGGCTGCCGGCTTTTTTTGTCCAAAAATTTCAAACCGGCACTTTTTTTTCCACAAAAAACATCTCGACCTCGCCCTTGTTTTTCGCTGCGACCCGCCCTCGCGGCTCGAAAACAAACTCATTCGCGCCCAAAAGCAGCCGGGTTGCCTCGCTAATATTGACGCGCCCCGGCTCGCCCGATTGCTCCATCCGTGCGGCGAGATTGACGGCGTCGCCCCAAATGTCCCACGCAAATTTGCGCTGCCCGACGACCCCCGCAACGACCGCCCCGGAATGGATGCCGAGCCGGACCTCAAAGGCTGGCTGGCCCATTTCGCGTTGTTTATTGTTGAAATTGTCCATGAATTCGCGCATTTCGAGCGCACCCAAAACGAGGTCGCGGGCATGGCCGTCGCGCGGTTCGGGCAGCCCGGTGGCGCACATGTAGGCGTCGCCAATAGTCTTAATTTTTTCGATATTATATCGCCCGGCAATCTCGTCGAAGCCCCGAAAACAGGTGTCGAGCGTCGCCACCAGCACCTCGGCGGACATGGTTTCGGCGATTGTCGTGAAATTTTTAAAATCGGTAAAAAGCACCGATACTGATTCAAATTGCTGGGCTTTTGCGCAACCCTCGGATTTTAGTTCGGCGGCAATCTTTTCCGGCAAAATATTCAGCAAGAGACTTTCCGACCGCGCCCGCTCATTTTCGATAATCTTGTTTTGCGAAGAAAGCTGTTCGTTGGCCCGCCGTCGTATGCGGTTTCGGTTGTACAAAAGCAGCGACAAAAGCACCATCGCGACCCCGCCGCCGAGCAGGCCTTTTTGGCGCAGTCCGGCCTTTTCGAGCTCTGCATCGCGGAGTTTCAGCTCGGCGGTCTGTTGGTCGATGGCCTGTTGTTTTTTTTGGTCGCCATAAATAAGGTCGCGCCGCTCAAAATCCTTCGCGCGGGTCTCGGAGAGCCGGTCCCAACGTTTTTCGTCGTATTTTTTGCGGA
>JANOQP010000761.1:0-3368 GCA_031414895.1 Saprospirales bacterium | reverse complement strand
TTTGTTTCAAATATTGAAAAAAACGTCTGCCAACTACCCCATAAAAATTGACCTGAACTTAACCCAAACTTTACCCTGTTTGGATAATTTCGCCGCCGGAACCAAGTTTTTTTCACTCATTTCACTCATTTTTATTTACATGAAGCACATTATCACTATTTGGGCAACCTGTATCATGACCTTTTTTTTGACGGCCAATGATGCTTTTGCCCAGGGAACAACCTCCTCCTCGGTGGCCGGTATTTTGACCGACCAAGCGGGTGAAGCACTCGCGGGCGCGACGGTCGTTGCACGGCACGAGCCTTCCGGTTCGGTCTACGGCACGGTCACGCGCGGCGATGGGCGGTACAATTTGAACGGCCTCCGGGTCGGTGGGCCGTACACGATCCGGGTGACCTACACAGGTTTTAAGGAACTTGTGAAAGAGAACGTCTATCTTTCGTTGGGCCAGACTTTTGCCTATGAATCCTCGATGGCCGACAATGTCGAGCTGCTCTCGGAGACCATCGTCATCGCCAAACGGAGCCCGCTGAACACCGAAAAAACCGGTGCGGCGACCGATATCGGCGAGGAAGAGATTGCCGTCCTGCCGACGGTCAACCGCGACCTCACGGACTTCACGCGCCTCACGCCGCAGGCCAGCATCCGGGGCGACAATATCATCACGATCGCCGGGGCGAACAACCGTTTCAACTCCATTTATATCGACGGCGCGGTGAACAACGACGTTTTTGGCCTCGCGGCCTCCGGAACAAACGGCGGCGCGACGGGCATTTCGCCCATTTCGCCCGACGCGATTGAGCAGTTCAACGTGGTCGTCGCGCCATATGATGTGAAATTGAGCGGCTTTTCGGGCGGCGGCATCAATGCCGTGACGCGCGGCGGCTCGAACACGACCGAAGGCTCGATCTATTACCTTTCGCGGAACGAAGATTTGTCCGGCCTGAAAGTCTCTTTGCCCGACACGCTGGCGCGGAAACTGCGGAAATTGCCCGATTTTTCGGCACGGACGATTGGCTTCCGGTTGGGTGCGCCGCTGATCAAGGACAAATTGTTCTTTTTCGTGAACGGCGAGTTCCAAAAAAACCAAACGCCACAGCCGTTTGATTTTGTGAACTACAACGGCAACACAAAAGACCAGGCGAAAATGGACGCAATCGCCACGAAGCTCCGCGAATATGGCTACGACGCGGGCGGCTATTTGACCAAGAACGACAATTTGGAGGGGCAAAAATTCCTTGCCCGCATCGATTACAACCTGTCGAAAAACCACAAATTGATGCTCCGGCACCATTACACGCTTGGCAGTTCGCTGTCGTCGCAAAGCTCGTCGAACACGTTGATCCGCTTCGCAAATTCGGGCATCAAGTTCCCATCGGTGACCAATTCGACGGCTTTGGAGCTCAATAGCGTGATCGGCGACGCGATGTCGAACAACCTCATCATCAGTTTCACGAACGTGAACGACGACCGCGACCCGGCGGGCAGCCCTTTCCCTTTTATCAATATCCAGGACGGCGCGGGCGCGATAAACGCGGGCAGCGAGGCGTTCTCGACGGCCAATGCGCTGAAGCAAAAGGTGTTCACCCTGACCGACAATTTCAATATTTACAAAGGGAAGCACCAGTTCACTTTCGGGACGCACAACGAGTTTTTTGACATGTACAACCTGTTCATCCGGCAATCCTACGGGGTCTATCGGTACAGCAAAGTGGACGATTTTTTGAACGACAAACTGCCCAACCTCTACAACCGCAGTTATTCGCTCCTGCCCGGCGACGGCGTGGCGGACGGCGCGGCGGCGGCTGCCGATTTTAAGGCTGTGCAGTTCGGCGTTTATGCGCAGGACGAGTACAATTTCAACAAAAAGCTCTCGGCGACGCTCGGCCTCCGGCTCGACGTGCCGATGTTCCTCGACGACCCGACCGAGGCGCGGGCCTTCAACGAAACAGAGGGCAAACTAATGGAGGCCGCCGGGTTTGACCTGCGCGGCGCGGTGGCCGGAAAAGCACCTGGCGCACAGCTGCTTTTTTCGCCCCGTTTGGGCTTTACATATGACCTGAAGGGCGACAACAGCTTTATCGTTCGCGGCGGCGCGGGCATTTTCACCAGCCGGATCCCGTTTGTTTGGCCCGGCGGCATGTACACCAACAACGGTGTGCTGATCGCCTCGGTCGCGGCCAACGCGGCCGATATCGCGAAGGACTCGACGTTCGCCTTTTCTCCCGATATCAACCAGCAATATGTGAACGAAGACTTCGGAAAGAGCGCGGCATCCGCCCAGATCGACCTTTTTGCGAAGGATTTCAAGTACCCGCAAACGTTCCGCACGAGCCTCGCGCTCGACGCAAAACTGCCGTGGGGACTGGTCGGCACGTTGGAGGGCATCTATTCAAAAACGCTCAACAACATCGCCTACCAAAACATCAACCGTTCGCCATCGGTGAAAACCCTGCCCGGCGGCCCGGACACCCGCTCGCTTTACCCAAATACGTTCATCAGCAGCAAGTACACCGACGTGATCTTGGGCTACAACACCAACGAAGGCTCGACGTACAGCCTCACGGGGCAGGTGCAAAAGCCGTTCTCGAACGGTTGGGTCGGCTCGGTGGCCTATACTTTTGGGGAAACGAAGACCATCAACGACGGCACCTCGTCGCAAAACTCGTCGAACTGGGTGTTCAATGAAAGCGTGAACGGGCAGAACCATTTGCCGCTCACCTATTCGGATTTTGACCTCGGCTCGCGCTTCATCGCGTTTGCGTCGAAGACCATCAAATATGGCGGGAATTTGGGCGGCGCGACCACCCTTTCGCTTTTTTACACGGGCGAATCTGGCCAGCGTTTTTCGTACACCTACGCCAACAACCTGACGAAGGCCAGCACGACCAACGGGCAAGATTTGATCTATATCCCGGCTGCACAAGCTGACATCAACCTCGTGGACGATGCATCGCTCGGCACCGCTGCCGAGCAATGGGCGAAGCTCGACCAGTTCATCAACGATGATTCGTATTTGAGCGCGAACCGGGGGAAATATGCCGAGCGCAATGGCCGCCGCACGCCGTTCACCCAGATTTTTGACCTGAAGATCATGCAGGAAGTCAATGTGAAAATTGCCGACCGCAAACGCGCCGTGCAGGTCTCGCTCGACATCTTCAATTTCGGGAACATGATCAATGCGAAATATGGCCGCCGTTATTTCATCACCAACGATGCCTACAACCTGATCACCTACAAGGGCAACAACGCGACCTCCGGCAACCCGGAGTTCACGTTCAAAAAACCCGCCTCTACCGTTTGGAACATCGACGAATCGGGCGTGAACAGCTCGATCTGGCAGGCGCAATTGGGGCTGCGGTCGAATT
>JANOQP010000760.1:0-2676 GCA_031414895.1 Saprospirales bacterium | reverse complement strand
TTTCAAGGTCGTCCTTCATCTGCACGACGAACCGTTGGAGGTCGGCATCGTAGGCTTTTGCGCCGAGGGTGTTGATCTCGCGGCCCATTTCCTGGCTGATGAAACCGAGTGTGCGGCCAACGGTGGTCGCGGCGGTCGAGTCGAGCTGTTCGATGAAATAGTTGCAATGCTGTTCGAGCCGCACTTTTTCCTCTGTGATGTCCATTTTTTCGAGGTAAAAAAGGATCTCCTGCTCGAAACGGTTGCTGTCGATGGCATCTTTTGCGATATGTTCCTCAAAATTTGCCTTCATCCGCTGCCGCATCTTGTCGATTCGGGCGGATTCGAGCGGTTGGAGGTCGATCAATTGTTTGGCGATGCTCGCGACACGGATGCGCAGTTCGGCCTCCAAGACCTTGCCCTCGTCGCGGCGGAAATTGCGGAGGTTGGAGAGGGTTTCGTCGAGGGTTTCTTTGATGAGCTTCCATTCGTCCTCGTCGAGCTCGCCCGTGGCCTGCCCGGTGACGTTCGGGATGCGGAGGATGGCGGAGATCGGGTCGGCGTTCGGGATGCCAAGCTCGATGGAAAGGCGGTTTATTTGGTGGAAATAGGCCCGAAAAAGCTGCTCGTTGATGCCCCCGACTGCCGGCCCGTCGGGCGATTGAACATCGATAAGGAGGTCAAACTTGCCGCGCTCGGCGTGGTCGTTGACCTGTTTGCGGAGCTCCATTTCGCGCTCTTTGATGTCCGCGGGCAGCTTGATCTTGAGGTCGGTCACTTTTGCGTTGAGCGCACGGATCTCGCAAAGGATGGTCTTGTCGCCGATGGTTCGGATGGCCCGGCCAAAACCGGTCATGGATAGTAGCATACTTGAAAATTTCGAGTTTTGGGTTTCGGGTTTTGAGTGGAGGGCGAGAAAACTCGAAACTCAAAACCCAAAACGCGAAACTCGGTTGGGGGGCGAAGATAGCCACAGCCTCGAATTTGGCATGGCCAATTGGGCGCGGCAGCAAATTCCATATCCCGAGTTTGCGGAGGTGGATCAAATCCGCAATCCGTAATCTGTAATCCTCGGTCGAAACCGTAACTGCTTGAAAATAAATGTGTTACGGGTGCTTGTGAATTTCGGGGCGTGTCTATCTTGCCGCCGAACTTGAAAAAAGTTTGACGAAAACACCCGACTTTAACGGGCTTGAAAAGTGTTGTTGTGGCATTTGCCAAAAGAAAAAAAGGGCCGGAATTTTGGATTTTTTTGCGGGATAGTTTCTTTTCCCCGAAATTTAGGAGACTTTTGCGCCCTGTTTGAAAAAAACACCTTCAAGCTTATCTGTAATTTATTCAAAACCAACCTTTTAAGATGAGAAAGGCTGATCTGGTGAACACAATCGCGGAGAAGACCAGCGTCCCGAAAGTGGACGTGCTCGTTACCCTCGAAGCCCTGTTCAACGAGGTGAAAGACACCATGACGAAAGGCGAAAACGTCTATATCCGCGGATTTGGCAGCTTCGTGATCAAAAAACGGGCGCAAAAAATGGGCCGCAACATCAAGGGCGGGAAAGCGATTTCCATCCCGGAGCATTTCATTCCGTCGTTCAAGCCCGCAAAAACCTTCATTGAGGATGTCAAGGCCAACGTGAACAAACTGCCCGACGAGAAAGGGGACGACTGAACTTTCGGCAAAAAATAAAGCCAAAAACCGATGACGCGCCTTCAATGGACCATGATATTAGCGGCAGCCCTGCTCTTGGCGGGGCTTTATTTTGGGTTTGACACGACCCCAAAAGAACGCGAGGCCATCGATACAAAACGCGCCATCGAGGGTACGGCGACCGATTTTGCATCGCTCGAAAAAGCGGCAAAAGCTGCCATCAAGCCCGCCGACCTTTCCCGTCTCGACGCACTTGCCGAAAAGGCCGCTGCCGAAAAGGACGAGAAAGCAAAACTGGCCCTGTTGAAAGAACTGGCCGGGGGTTATTTTCAGTCCGGTTCGCCCGTTTTGAGCGGAAAGACCGCCGACGAGATTGCCGAAATTGAAAAAACGGACGTTGCCTGGTCCATTGCCGGAGCAACTTGGCAGATTGCCGGGACGAACGCAAAAGACCAGGCCGCCCACGATTTTTGTGGAAAGCACGCCATCGCCGCTTTTGAGAACGCCGTTTCGATCAAGCCGGAAGATGTGGCCCATCAGGTCAATTTGGCGGCGGTCTATGCAGATTTCCCGCTGCCCGAAAACCCGATGAAAGCGGTCCTCATGCTCCGCGACCTCGAAGCGAAGCACCCCGATAACCCATTGGTTTTCAACGCTTTGGGCCGCCTCGCCATCAAGACCAACCAATGGGACAGGGCCATCGCAAGGTTTGAAAAGACCATCTCGCTCGACCCGAAAAACAAACAGGCAAACTGCCTCCTCGTTGAAGCCCTTCGCGGCGCAAAACAGGACTCGAAAGCTGCCGAACAAGAAAAACGATGCCAAAAATTGGTAGAAGGTGGACGGTGAACGGTGGACGGTTTTAGACCAGCTTTTGGTTTATGCCGTCAACCGTTCGCCGTCAGCCGTTCACCGTTCAAATTTGATTTTTTAACAAAAAAAGCTGTACGACTCATGCCTTGTGGTAAAAAACGGAAGCGCCATAAAATCGCGACCCACAAACGAAAAAAACGTCTTCGCAAAAACCGTCATAAGAAGAAGCGATAGTC
>JANOQP010000759.1:0-5608 GCA_031414895.1 Saprospirales bacterium | reverse complement strand
TTCAAATTTTTGACTTTTAAAAAATAAACCCCTGAACCTATATTATCCAACAACATTTCACCCCCCCTCAGTATCTCGCGTTTGAGCAACTGTCCGGTGAGGTTAAAAACGCTCATTTCATAGTCTTCTGAAAAACCCTTTTTAATATCAAAATAGAGGCGGTCATTAACAGGATTCGGGTAAACAGTCATCACGTCAGAAAGCGGCAAATCCGAGACTTTCAAAGTGCTGCTGTTGCGAACCGGTTGATTGCCAAATATCGGTCGCACCATTACAGCTCCAATTTTGCGGGTGTTGCTCACTTGTTCCCAACTACCACTCAAATATTGATAGAGATATTGGGTTTTATCGGTACTATTTCTATCCAAACCAATCGGAATTTTGACATCGCCCACATTTTGCCAACCGATGTAAAAGTCTCCCGCCGGAATCGCCACCGCATTACCGTTTTTATCCACGGTTTTATAGCTCGTGAAGCCTTGTAAAGTATCCGCCAAAGTGGTTAAATAGAACGGTTTGACGTTTTTTATTTCAAAAATCGGCCGCCCCAGTTCGGGTAAGCAAGCTTTTTTTTAAATTTTTTGGCAAAAAAAGCGACGGCGCGACGGTCTCCATTTCTGCAAGCCCATCGCTCGGCACGGGCAATTTTGAGGTCGAGGTGACCGACAATTTTGGCTGCGTGGGCACCGAGATTTTTGCCATCGACGTGCGCCCGATCCCCGACGTGAACATCAGTTCGCCCAATTTTCAGTTCGATTGCCCCACCTACCCAATCGTGAAAATGTACGCGACAGACACCGACGAAGGGCTTGATTTTCAATGGTTTATGAACGGCAGCCCCGTCGGCACGAACTCGAATTTTTACCAAAACAACGTCGCAGCAAACTATCAGGTCATCGCGACGGATAGCGAGGGCTGCACCGCGCCGAGCAATATTTTGACCATCCACCCTTGCGGAACGCCCGGCGTTTGCAACCTCCCGCCCGGCCCGGGCTGCCCGTTCCCCATCCCGCTCGACTTCAACATCGTGCCGACCCCGATTTGCAACGAACGGCATTACGACGGCATCATGCCGCCGACGGCCACGCCCGGTTCGCAACTTTGGGTTTTTGAACATTTCCCAAGTTCGACGATCATCAGTTTGGACAAAACCTACCCGAAAGCGGGCTACGAAAAAATCATTTTTTTCGCCGATTTTGGCGGCAGCCTGTGCGGGATTGCCAAGCCAGATGCCATCGTTTTGGCCGCAGATTTTAAACAAAAAACCGCCTGCGCAGGGCAATCCGTTGAATTTGAGGACATTTCGACCTTCCTCCCGCCTTTCTCGATCACGGGCTGGGCATGGAATTTTGGTGACCCAACGAGCGGCGCGGCAAACATTTCTTCGACAAAAAACCCGGCGCACACCTTCCAAAACCCGGGCGATTTCACCGTCAAATTGACCGTGACCAGCTCGACGGGATGCTCGTCCGTTTTTTCAAAAACGATAAAAGTGGCCGCGCCGCCGACCGCCACCATTTTGGACCCGGCCACGAATTGCGCGGGCAATGCGCTCCGTTTTTTGGCGACCAGCCCGACCAGCGACATCTCGAAATGGGACTGGAATTTCGCGGATGCGGCCAGTGGCGACCTCAATGTTGCGACGGTCAATCCCGCTTTTCACAAGTTTGAAAACGCGGGCAATTACCTCGTTTCGTTGAAAATCAGGAACATTTCCGGCTGTGAAAACACGGTTTCAAAACCGCAAACCGTTGCCCCAAACCCGCTCGGCGGCGCGATTGCGATGCTGCCCGCGAGCGGGAAAATTTGCGAGGGCAAATCCGCCACTTTGACCGCCCCGCCCGGCGGCACGGCTTGGCTCTGGAACACCGGCGCGACCGCTAACTCATTGATTATCAACCAGAAAGGCAATTTTAATTTGACCATAACCGACGGCAACGGCTGCACTTATTCGCCGCCAGATGCCATCGTTGACGTGCTTCCCGCGCCCGATGCGACGGTCAGCGCGGTCGAAAAAAACGACCTCGGATACGTCATTGCACTCTTTCCGTCGCCGTTCGAGGCTTGTCAGGGCGACGATGTTTTGCTGCAAAGCACGGGCAACGGCGCGAACTTCACCTACTCGTGGCCCGACGGGACGATCGGGTTTTTGGATGAATTTTCTGAAACGCGCGGCAACCTCCTGCCGACCGGGATGCACAATTTCAGCGTCACCGTGACCAACCCGACGACAGGCTGCACGAGCACCACGCCCCCGTTTTCGGTCATCGTGAACCCTGCGCCGACCAATGTGGCCATCGTTTCGTCGCTGCCCGCGCCCGTTTGTGGGCATCAAAATGTGGTTTTGTCCGTCCAAATGCCGTCCGCCCTGAACGTTTATGAATGGAGCACAGGGCAGGGCGGCGCGTTTTTGGCGACCGACGAGGCGGGCCTTTTCAGCGTCGTGGCGACCAATTCGTTCGGCTGTTCCGCGACCTCGAACACCCTCAAAATCCTGCCCGGTGCGCCCATCGAATCCGTGCCGAGCGGCTGCCACACGCGCTGCACGCCGGACACGATCTGTTTCACGCCACCGCCGAGCGCGGTTTCGTGGCAATGGTTTTTGAACGGCACCGCCATTCCCGGCCCTGCCGGAAAAATCCCGAATTTGATCGCCACGACGAGCGGCGGGTACACCGTTTTGATAACCGACGCGAGCGGCTGCACGGCGTTCAGCAAGCCGCTTTCGCTCAATTTGCTGCCCGGTTTCGGGAGCGTCATCGGCGAGGTTTTTTCGGATGCAAACGACGACCAATTGATCGACGGCGGCGATATTTTGGAGGCCGGGATCCCGGTCATTTTGTTTGAAAATAGCGTGCCGAAGGACACGGTTTTGACCAACCAGTTCGGCCGTTTTTCGTTCATCGACCAGCCGGAAAAAACGTACAAGATCGCGCTCGACACGGCCAATTTGCCTATCGGTTTTTCGCCGATTTTATGGACGCAAAACGTGGTCATCTCCGGCTGCGAAGACCTCGAAACGCTCGCTTTTTTGTTGAAGATCTGCCAGCCACCCGCGCCCACTTTTTTGAACTTGGAAACCTGCGCCGGCAAACCCGTTTTTTATGAAAATCAATGGATAAATGGCGGCGAAACGGTCAATTTCATGCTAAAAAACAATGCCGGCTGCGATTCTTCGGTGACAGTCACGGTGCAGGAATTGCCCCAAATTGCGCCGCAGACCATCCAATTTTCGACCTGCGATTCTGTTTTTTACAACCAAAAATGGCTGGCCGCCAGCACGTCCGAGAGCTTTGTTCTTCAATCAACAAATGGCTGCGATTCGCTCGTCACGGCGGTCGTAAATGGCTGGCCGAGCGCGAGTTCTGCGGTCAATTTATCGGCCTGCGATTCGGTTTTTTTCAACCAAACCTGGCTGAAAACCGGGGCTTCCCAATCCTTCATTTTTCAAACAACAAACGGCTGTGATTCGACCGTGACGGTCTCGGTCTCGGGTTTGCCGGGGCAAAATTCGACGGTCAATTTGTCGGCCTGTGCGGGCCAAAACGCGGTTTTCAACGGCACTCAAATTCCCGCAGGGCAGTCCAAAATCTTTGTTTTTCAATCAATAAATGGCTGCGATTCGACGGTCACGATCGCGGTTTCCACGGTTCAGCCAACGAGTTCGACGGTCAATTTGGCGGCATGCCCCGGCAGTTTCGCGGTTTTTCAAAACCAAAATATCGCGGCGGGCAGCTCGAAAACGTTCATTTTGCAAAACGCGGCGGGCTGCGATTCGACCGTTTTGGTGGCCGTCGCCGCACTGCCCACGATGGATTTTGAGATTGCGACCGATTCGGCGTGTTTCAACAAATCGGACGGCCATGTTTTTTTGAAAAACCTGACGGGAATTGCGCCCTTTGAATTTTCAATCGACGCCGGGCAAAACTGGCAAACGACCGATTTTGAAAAAATAAAATCCGGCACGGCGACCATTTTGGTGCGCGACGGGAACGGTTGTATTTTGGAAAAAACGGCAATCATTCCGGCCATCGAGCCGATTTCGGTGGCGCTTTCTGACCTGATTTTGCCGTGCGACAGCACCCAATTTTCGTTCAACCCACAGGTTTCGGGCGGCGGCAACCTCCTTTTTTTATGGGAAAACGCGGGCGGGAACGCGCTCGGCTCGGCCAAAAATTTCACGGCGACCAGCCCGGCGGGGTTCGTTTTTTCGGCCATAAACCGCTGTGAAACGGTCTCAAAGCCGGTCATTGCCGAATGGGACGAGGCCACTATCGGCTCCCTTTTTTACGCGCCAAACGTTTTTGCGCCGGAGGGCGAGAACAATAAAAACTGGCAGGTAATCGTGAAAAATGAATCGCAAATCACTGATTATCAACTGGTTGTGTTCGACCGCTGGGGCAACAAGGTGTTTTCAACGACCAACCCATCGGAGGTTTGGGACGGCACTTCGCGCGGAAAAAAACGACAACCGGGCGTTTATGTCTGGATGTTGGAAGGCACGGTCGAGGTCTGCGGGCAGCGGCGGAAATTGTCAGAAAAGGGCGACGTGACGGTGGTGAGATGATGCTTTTACAAAGGCCGCTTTGATATTTGTGAAAAACAAGGCGGCCTTTGCAAAACCCTTTTTTAAGCAAAAATGGATTGTGCAGGTCAAAGACCTGCAAACGAAACGGGTCGGGTCAAAAGACCCTTATGAGCGGGTCGTTTGACAAAAGCATAGGCCCAAAAAAAGCCAAGAAGCACAGCCCGGCCAGCATCAACACCTTGACAATCAATGAGATACGTCCAAAATCGGCGGGATGGGCAGCCTTCGGCAATTTTGCCAAAACAAAAACGGCGGGCAAAATGAGCAGGCCCGCCGCCGCACAAAACATGGTTTTATTTTCAACAAAAGGACGGAGGGCAAAAACGGCGTTCACCAAAAAAAAGAAAAGTCCGACGGCCACAAAAAATACAATCCACTTGACGGGTTTTTCGCCAAAAACAACTGGCGCAGTTTTCAGCCCGGCGGCGGAATCGCCCGGTCGGTCCTCCAAATCCTTGATTATTTCCCGCAAAAAGGTGGTCGCTGCCGCGAAAAAGGCATAGCCAAAAACCAGCCAACGCACCAATTGGGCCGTTGCCGGGCGGTGCATTTCGAGGACCTCGAGCGGCCTTTTTTCCTGAAAAAAAACGAGGAGCGGGACGGCGGCGCAAAAAAGGGCAATCAAAATATTTCCCAAAAAAGGGGTGCCTTTCAAAAGCCATGAATAGAAAAGGAGGGCCATTGCGACGGCGGGAAAAATCCAAAAATTGAGCGTCCGGGCCTCCGGCAGGCTTTCCCGGAAGATCAGCCATGACATCGCCAAGATGCCGATCATCAACAAGATATAAAGTTGGAAGCTGGTTTTTTTCGACATCAATACGCCGACGACCTGTCGAAATGGGCGGTTGACCTTGTCCGTTTTTTCGTCGAAAATATCGTTCACGACATATCCGCTGGCGGCGGTGAGGACGGTGGCGAGGATGATTTTCCACAAAAAACCGGGGCCGACCGACCACCAAACGCCCGCCGAACGATAGGCCGGCCAAATGACCGCAGCGGCGATGAGCCATTGTGTGAGCG
>JANOQP010000758.1:0-6341 GCA_031414895.1 Saprospirales bacterium | reverse complement strand
CAGGGCACGAGGTGAAACCTCGCGCCAGCGGGTGAAACCTCGCGCCAGCGGGGAGGCGGAGATCGGGTACCGGATGTGATTTTTTTTTGAACAATTTGGCCAAATTTCTATTCATGAAAAACTGTCGCGGGCAAAAAAGCGCGGTCCCGAAAAATGGAAGTCGTCGAAGGCAAACAAAAATTCATCGAAAGCTGGGGCAACCTCGCCACCAATTGGGGCATCAACCGGGGCATGGGCCAGGTTCATGCGGTGCTTTTGATTGCGCCGGGCGAACTTTCAGCCGATGAGGTGGTCGAACAACTCGGCATCTCGCGCGGCGCGGCCTGCATGAACCTCAAGGACCTCCTCGATTGGGGCCTGATCAAAAAAACATGGCGGCAGGGCGACCGCAAGGAATATTTCATGGCCGAAAAGGACATGTGGAAAGTGATGCGCCAAATCATCATCCAGCGGAAAAAAAAGGAGCTGGAGCCGATGATCCAGGTGCTGGACGAACTGGCGGCAGTTGAATCAAAATGCCCGCACTCGGAGTGTTTTTGTGATGTTATGAAGGATTTGCGCACGTTTTCGCACAAGGCCAATGCCACGCTCGATGCCATGACGCGGGCCGAATCGAGCTTTTTGATGAGCACTTTTATGAAGATGATGCGGTGAAATTTTCGGGGTAAAACTTGCCTCAAATGTTCACCGCTCGCCCAAAAGAGCCTCCAACCGCACCCCGCGCGACCCTTTCACCAAAAAGGATGTTTTTGAGAATTCCTGTCCGTCGAACCAGTTTTTGAGCTGGTCCACATTTTCAAAAAAACGCGCCGTGCCATCCGCGACCGCGCCAAACTCGCTGCCGACGAGCCAGATTTCGTCGAATTTCAACTTTTTTGCCAGCTTAAAAACCTTCAAATGCTCGGCGCGGCTTTCCGTCCCGAGCTCGCGCATGTCGCCCAAAATGGCGATGCGCCGGGCGGCTTTCATTTTTGAGAAATTTTCGAGCGCGTGGGCCATGCTCGTCGGGTTGGCATTGTAGGCGTCCAAAATAAAGGTGTTCGAGCCGCGCTCGACGATTTCGGAGCGCATATTGGTCGGGCGATAGGTTTCGAGGGCGGCCTTTATTTTTTCCGCCGGGACTTTAAAATAGCGTCCGAGAGCGACGGCGGTCATCAAGTTCCCAAAATTATATCGGCCAATAAGTTGCGTTTGGGCCTCCACAAAACCGCCGTTCGCGGGGTCCGCGAAGCCGATTTTCAAAAATGGTTTTTCGGACAAAAGCATGGTTTCGATGGCCGGGTTCGTCGGGTCGGGTCTGTTTTTCGACTGCTCGAAGGTGACTTTTTTGCGCGAATTTTTGGCCAGCCCGGTCAAATATTTTTCATCGTTGTTGAGAAATAAGAGGCCGTTTTTTTTCATCAAATAACGAAAAAGCTCCGATTTTGCCCGTTTTACGCCCGGAAACCCACCGAAACCTTCGAGGTGCGCACGGCCCAAATTGGTGATCAGTCCGTGCGTCGGCTCGGCCAATTTCGACAAAAAAGCGATCTCGCCCACATGGTTGGCGCCCATCTCGATGACGGCCACCTCGGTGTCCATCGGCATCGCGAGGAGCGTGAGCGGCACGCCGATCTCGTTGTTGAAATTGCCCTTCGTCGAGTGCGTGCGATATTGGGTTGCGAGGACTGTGGCGACAAGCTCTTTCGTTGTCGTTTTCCCGTTCGACCCGGTGATGGCGATGACCGGGCAATGGAACTGTCGGCGGTGGTGCGTGGCGAGTTTTTGGAGGGTTTCGAGCGTGTTTTTCACCAACAAAAAGCGGCGGTTTTTCGGCAAATCCGGGTCGTTCACGACGGCATATTTGGCCCCGGCATCGAGCGCGTTTTGGGCAAACTGGTTGCCGTCGGCGTTCGCGCCTTTCAATGCAAAAAAGATGCAGCCCGGCTCGATCTTCCGGCTGTCGGTGACAATTTTAGGGTGCTTTTGATAAATGGAATAGAGCTTTTTCAGCGAGGTCATGGCTTTCTCTGTCGATGATTTGTGAGCGGGCGAAGGTAGCCGAAGGGCGGTTTTTTGTTCAAAAATTCATCCCAAAATGGATGTTTTTGCGCAGGGCCGATTTTGTGGCCAAATATTTTGGCGAGAGCAATTATCAGGCAATTGCGCACGTCGAATTTCAATCCGTCAACGACTCGAACATGCTCGCCCGGGAGTTCGATTATGCGGCACAGCTCAACTATGAATACCCGGATTACGACATCCTGCAGTTCGTCCTTTTGCTTGGCCCGAACCCGCCGACCATGAAAACGCGGCTAAAACGGAGGTTTTTCGACTTTGGCTACCAACTTTTTTGGATCAAGGAGATCCCGTACCAATTGTTGATGGCCTCCGAAAAGCCGGAGCTTTTGTTGTTGGCCGCCTTCGCGGACTATGGTGATAAAACAGCGGAAACGGTATTTTCGGAAGTCGCCCAAGCCGTAAAGACCCGTTCGGAAAGCAAAATGGACTTTGTCAAGTTCATGGACCAGTTGCACATTTTTTCAAAACTGCATAACTTGCAGCCAGTTTTCAAAGCCGTTATGATAGACATTCTCAAAATCGTGGACATTACCGATGACTGGTTTTACCTTGAAGGTGAAAAAAAGGGCATCGAGCAGGGCATCGAGCAGGGGGAGGTTCGCAAGAGCCTTAAAGTCTGCATTTCATTGATCAAAACGAGCGATCTTGACGATGCCAAAATTGCCCTTTCAATCAATTTGCCATTGGAAACCGTAAAAAAAATCAGGGACATCATCGCTTCCCACCCTACTAATTATTGGGAACTGGTGATGAACCTGTTTGCCACGGACAAATAGGGCATTCTTTTCGGGCAAAAAAACGGCTGGTTCTCCCAATGGAAAGCCAGCCGTTTTTTTTTAAACCAAAGCCCCAACTTTATTCACACTTCAAACGCTCCGCTTTTTGTTGCAGTTCCCGGTCGTCCGGCCTCAAATCCAGTGCTTTTTTGACATAAAAACAGGCTTGCCCTGCCGCCATTCCGTCCGCCGGGTCGGCCAGCCAAAGGCTGAAATAGGTCTCCGCTTTCCGGTTGAAAATCTCGAAAGATAGCCCCAAAACCTGCTCCGTCCGGTCGATCCGTTCGCCCATGCCCTCGTACTTTTTGGCCTCGGCGAGCCGGTAATTGTTGAGCGCGAGCCGGTAATTTCCCGCAAAATAGAGCGAATCGCCCCGCGTCACAATCTGTTTGATGCTGTCCATATGTTCCATCCGCGCGACCGTCCGGCGCACCGAATCGCGGTCGTAGCCCGTAAATTCGAGGATCTCTTTTTTTAAAAGGCGGTTATAGACGTTCGCGGCCTCGCGGAACTGCTTTTGGTTTTGCAAAAAATCGGCCTGGTTGAGGTAGCCGTCCTTTTCCTGTTTAAGGTTGATCCAGCCGAAAATAAGGCTCGAAACCAACAGGGCGAGGCTCGAAAAAGAGAACCAACGCGCCCGCCGAGCCGCCCGTTCGGCCTTTGTTTTTTCCAAAAAAGCCTGATTTTTGGCGTTTTCGGCCTCGGTCTTCGCTTTTTCGGCCGATTCGCGGAGGGCACGTTCTTGGTCGAGGCGGGCTTGTTGCTCGGCCAAGATTTTCTCCTGCTCGATGCGTTCGAGGGCAAGTTTGGCCGCCGTTTCGCGCCCTCGCCGCTCGTCGCGCGATTTGACGATCGGGTCCACGAGCGTGTCGTGGCTGATCTCGAAAACGTCGCCGAGGTGCGTGTTCGAGATGCGGATGATGCGGCTGGCGAGGAGTTTTTCGACCAAATCCTTTGGCAAACTGACCGTTTCGATGGCCGCGCCAATGCGTTTTCGGTCGGCGATGAGTTGGTCTTCGACGAGGTTGCGGGCCAGTTTTTGCGATTCGTCGTCGCCGAGCGTCCGGATCTGGTTTTCGTAATAATCGTTCAAAATGGCCTTGATCCCCGCCGAGCCGCCGAGATAATCGGGCGTGACCGAGGTGCCGGCCTTGCCGATTTTTTGCACTTTCCGCTCGATCTCGCCGCACAAAATCTGGAGCTGAAAAGACTCGATTTCGTCGCCTTTTTGGCTCGAAAGGTTGGTTAAGATATCGTCGAGCGTTTTTTCCTCAAACCCAAAAATAGGCGACGAAAAATGGCCCTCCAGCCGCGCCGGTTCGACAATCGCCTCGCGGGCGTTGCCCTTGTTGAGCGGGCGGAGCTCGAAACGGTTGCCCGTCGTGAGGACCGCAGGGATGGCGACGGTCATTTCGTTCAGCTCGTGCAGGCGGTCGGAGCGGATGGCAAACAGGAACTTGACGGCGGCGGGCGTGTACCAGTCCAGCATTTCGTCGGTCCGCTGGCTGCGCGGGGTGATTTGGAGGGTCTCCTGCGCCGATTCCGGGAGGCGGTTTTCGACGAGGTCAGCGAGTTGGCGGGTGAACTCTGCGCGTTTTTCGGGCGCGTGGCCGAACAGTTCCTCGAATTGGTCGAGCAAAAAAAGCGGCACCTGATCGCCCTTTTCGCCGAATTTACAGGCCTTTATTTTGTGCCAAAGTTCCGGTTCCTGCCCGGACGGGAGGTGCGCGGCGAGTTTTTTTTCGTCGATGTACCACGCCAAAATGCGGTCCATGATCGCCAGTGGCGACGTGTCGGTGTTTTGAAAGCGCACCATGATGGGCAAAAACCCGGCCTCGGTCAGTTTTGGGACGAGGCCCGCGTTCAGGAGCGAGCTTTTGCCGATGCCCGATTTTGCGAAAAGCACGGTCAGCGAGCGCGTTTTGACGAGGCTCAACAGGTCGCCCGTTTCCTGCCGACGGCCAAAAAACAGCTTCGCCTCGCCGGGGTTGAAGGCGCGGATGCCGGGATAGCGGTCCAAAATTTGGGTCGGTGCCTCGCTCATTTCAACAGGTTTTTGAGGTTTTCGACGATGTTTTGGAGGGCCTCATCTTGGTTGGGCCAGGTCGTGATGGGCTTGCCCGGTTCGCTGCCGGGGTTGGGCAAAATGACGGGCAGTTGTTTCAGTTCATTGAACATGTCCCACTGGCTGGGCTTCAAGATGACGGGGACGACGCGCGTTTTCCCGTCCGCCAACCGGGCGATCGCGGGCTTGAACTGATTCTCCATGATCAGGTCGTCGCTCAAATAATCGGCCGACACGAGCAACAGGATGAGGTCGGCGGCGGCCAGTTCCGAGGCGATCTTTGGTTCGCGGGCCTCGCCGGGCTGGAGCATTTCCTCGTGCCAAAATTTGGCCATGCCGACCCGCTCGAAGGTCTTTAAGTAGTTGAAAATCAAGTCTTTAAGTGTGTCATCGGCTGGGTTGTAGCTGATGAAGACCTTTTTTGCCGCTGTCTGCGCGGGATCTGGCGGGGCGGGCACGGCGAATTTTGCCGACAGCTCGGTGACGAAATCCTCCAATTTCACATCGGAGAAAATGAAATTTTTGAACAGGCTTTTGTAGATCTGCTGGCCCATCGTGTTCGGCTCGAAGCCCGGCACTTTTGGCGCGAGTATGTCCGAGTCCTTGTTGAGCTGAAGGGTTTTCATCAGCAGTTGGAGATGCCATTCGCGCCAGTCGAAACCGACGAAAAGGAACGTTTTTGGCCCCGTAAATTCCTCCAAAAGTTTGGGCGGCAGGGGCGGGTTGTCGCGGTTGACGCTGACGATGAAATCGAGCTGGTTGTTGACCGTCAGGACGAGCGATGGAGGGGCCGAAAAATGACCGAACAGGTTGAAAACCAAGGGTTTATCCACATCCAATTTGTGGAATGTCGGGCTGTCGAAAACGAACGTTCTTGCCCGGTCGAATTGGTAAAAATCGAAGATGCGCCCGACCTTCCCGGCGGCCTGAAAAGCGGCCATGAAGAGGTCGTCGGGCGTTGTGTTGACGACGAGGCGGAAGGGCAATTTGGCCAGTTCGACGAGGAAGGGCGGCGGCGTTTTCGCATTATTTGTGTAAAAATCCTTCGCCTCGTAGGCCGCGTCGTTCGGATTTGCGCGCGAGTCGTTGAGGTAAAGTTGGGCGATATAATCGAGGTCGTCGCGGTCGGTTTTTTCGTAGGTGACGGCCGCTTCGTCGAGCTTCCCGGCCAATTTTCGCGAAAATTGGGTCGTGAACGGGACAAACTTGCCGTCCACCATCGAGCCGCTCGCGCCGGGGCCGAGGAGGAGGATGCAGTTTTGGTTCTCAACGGCGCGTTGGAGGGCCGTCCATTGGCGTGCGTCCATTTTCGGTTCGGGCTTTTCGGGTTTGATTTTTGTAAAAAAATATGCCCAACTGATTGATAATCAACGGGATAGGGTTTGGATGGGCGAACATAGATAAATTATGGGTAGCTATTTAGCTGACTTTTTGGGTTT
>JANOQP010000757.1:0-2469 GCA_031414895.1 Saprospirales bacterium | reverse complement strand
GTTGATTGATTTGATGGAGCGGGTTTCGCGGCGGCACTATTTGTCGGTGCTTTTGCACGAAAAACCGTTCGCGTGCGTGAACGGCTCGGGCAAGCACAACAACTGGTCGATTGCCACGAACACCGGGACCAACCTGCTTTCGCCCGGCAAAAACCCCGGGACGAACCTGCGTTTTTTGACCTTTTTCGTCAATACGATTGCGGCAGTTTATGAACATGCCGACCTCCTCCGCGCCTCGATCGCGACGGCGAACAACGACCACCGCCTCGGCGCGAACGAGGCCCCGCCGGCGATCATCTCCGTTTTTATCGGCGAAGCGATGACGAAACTCCTCAACGGCATCGTCAACGGAAAGAACACCGACGGCCAAGAAGTGAAGCGAGCGCTCGACCTGATCGCCAAGCTCCCGAACCTCGAAATCGACAACACCGACCGCAACCGGACCTCGCCGTTCGCGTTCACGGGCAACAAATTTGAGATCCGCGCCGTCGGTTCCTCGCAAAACTGCGCTGGGCCGATGACCGTGATGAACACGATCATGGGCAGCCAATTGGCGAAATTCAAGGTCGAAGTGGACAAACTTATTGCAAAGGGCGACGCGCAGGACGAGGCCATTTTGACCGTCTTGAAAGGACTGATCCGCAAGTCGAAGCCCATCTGTTTTGAGGGCAACAACTACTCCGACGAGTGGAAAAACGAGGCCGAGCGCCGCGGCCTGCCCAACAAGCCAAGCACCCCCGATGCGCTCGACGCGATGATCACCCCGAAGGCCGAAAAACTTTACCTCTCGACGGGCGTCCTCTCGAAAATCGAGCTGCACGCGCAGTACGAGATCGCGCTGCACGGCTATTGCCAAAAGCTCGACATCGAGGCAAAAACGATGGACGAACTTTGCCGCAGCTTCATCCTCCCGGCGGCCAACCGCTTCCAAATGGAGCTTGCCGAGGCCATCGCCTCGATGAACGAAATCGGCATGGGCGACTCGGCTGATTTCCAAAAAGACACGTTGAAAGCAGTCGCGGCGAACATTTCGACCATCCATAAATCGCTGAAAATCATGGAAAAAGGCATCCACGAGGCCGAGGCAACGGGCGACACCCGCCAAGCCGCCGACCGTTTTTGCAACCAAGTGAAGCCCATAATGGAGACCGTCCGCACGGCAGCCGACGAACTCGAAGGGCTGGTCGATGATCAATATTGGCCGTTGGTGAAATACCGGGAGATGTTGTTCATGCGGTGATTTTCGCCCGGTTTTTTGAAATGAAAAAGGCAGCCGTCCCGGTTTGGGGCGGCCGCCTTTTCTGTTTTTGGGATGCAAAAAAATTCAGGCTCACATCTCCAGTAATATCCAAAATGTAACAATTTAGCTGGTAGCGCGGGATTGTGGAATTTCTATAACAAACCCGCTTGATTTTTTCTAGTGTTGGTCATTCATGAATGGCTCATCTTCCTAATTGGCTGATTCGTACTTTGGCGGTCAAAATTTCACTTATATGGAATACGCAATCGACAATTTGCTTGATGAAGAAAAGTGTTGTAGCCACTTGGTGGAATACTTCCATGGCGGCAAGCTGTGCTGTTCTTCCTGTAGTGGCACAAACTACGGCATTCATCATAGCCGAAGGACGCCGATTTTGCAGTACCAATGCAAAGAATGCGATGCCTTTTTCAATATTTTCACAGGAACGGCCTTTCAAGGTACACACTGGGGATGTTCGAAGGTCGTCATGATATTGCGAGGTTTCATCAAGGGCGACTCGACCCTGAGCATGAGCAAAGAAATGGGGATGGGCTACCGCAATCTGCTTTACCTGCGCCATAAGTTGATGAAAAACGCTTTCAACAATCGAAGTATGGACATATTGCCGGACAAAGCGACCGAAAGCGATGAAATGTACCAAAACTCGGGCGAAAAAGGCATACCTCACCTCGAGCCAGAAGACCCGCCCCGCCGCCGGGCCAATAAAAAAAGGGGCTTGGAACAATGGCCAACGACCGATCGCCCGTATTCGGGACAATTGGCCGTGAAAGCGGCCAAATTCGATTAAAAGCCCTCCATAACACCACCCAGGAGCAGGTGGAGGAATCAATGGCAATGCACCGAAGCGGGTCGGGCGTTTGTTATACCGATGAAAGCAATGCATACAACAAAATTTCAACCAAACTGCTCGACCACCACACGGTCTGCCACAGTGCAAAAGAATGGGCGCGCGATGACGATGGAGACGGTATCAACGAAGTACACTCGAATACCGCCGAGGGCCTTTGGACGGAGTTGCGCAATTTTTTGCGCAGGTTCAAGGGGGTCAGCAAACACTTTATCCACCTTTATGTCGCCATGTTCGAATGGATGACAATCTCAAAAAAGTTCAGCCAAAACTTGTTCAAGCTATGGTGTTCAGCCGAGCAGGAATATGAGCCCAAAATGAGGCTCATGTTCCGAACCCGCTGAAGCGCGGCCCGCCTGAC
>JANOQP010000756.1:0-2765 GCA_031414895.1 Saprospirales bacterium | reverse complement strand
ACTTTTGACAAGCCCCAGCGGGGGAGAATGTTTTTGGCAATCGAACCCCCAAATTCCGCCCCCTGGGGCAATGTCATTGACTTAAGCATTTTTTTCAATTGCCACAGGCTTCAGCCTGTGGGAAAAGTTGGCTGATTTGCTCGGCTTTAGCCAAAATTCGGCTAAAGCCAGATTGAATTTCACCCATAAAACCACCCGCACAACCCTGTGCCACTTGAAAAACGACGCACTAAATTCTTAAGTCAATGACATTGCCCGCTGGGGCTGGCTTCAACCCATTATTCGCATTATGTGCTAAAAAACCGTTTTTTCTAAATTTATAAAACAAAAACATGATCCGTTCCCTCATCAAAATCGGCCTCCTTTTGGTCGTCGGCATCCTCGGCTACAACTATTTTTTCGGCGACAGCGAAGAAAAAGCGCAGTCGAAAGAGGTCTTCAAACAGGCCGGCAACATGGCCCGCTCGGTCGGCACCTTGCTCAAATCGGAGCGCGAAAAATTTAACGAGGGCAAATATGACGGTGCCCTCGAAAAACTCGGCAACGCTTATCAGGGCCTGAAAAAACAGGCCAAATACCTCGATGAAAACGTTTTGAAACGCCTCGAAGCCGCCGAAAAACGCCGCGAATCGCTCAAATCTGAACTCGATAGCCTCGAAAACACGCCCGCTGATCCGCCAAAGACCTTGAAAAAAGGCGACCAAAAAAAGCAGGACGAAATCAATGCCGCCAAAGCCGCCGACAAAAAAGAGCGGCAGGAAAGGCTGTTGAAAAAATTGGAGGACCTCCAAAAGGAATATGAGGCCATTGCCAACGAGGCGGAAAAAGGGAATTGACCATGTTCACAGGCATCATTGAGACCGTTGGCAGGGTCAAATCCATCGAAAAAAAAGGCTCAAACGTGCATTTCACCATCGAATCCGCGATCTCGGGCGAACTGAAAATCGACCAATCGGTGGCGCACAATGGGGCCTGTCTGACCGTCGTCGGCCTCGGCGAAGGTTGGCACCGGGTGACCGCCGTTGCTGAAACTTTGGCGCGGACAAATCTCGGCGATTGGCAAAAAAACACCGCCGTGAACCTCGAACGGTGCCTCCGTTTTGATGGGCGGCTCGACGGCCATATCGTTCAGGGTCATGTCGATGGATTGGCCAAGTGCCTGAAAGTCAATGATTTAGATGGCTCGTGGCGGTTCGATTTCGAGTTTGCAAACCCGGCTGAACACGTCCTCGTGGATAAAGGCTCGGTCACGGTGAACGGCGTGAGCCTGACCGTCGTGGCGCCGACGGACGCGGGTTTTTCGGTCGCAATCATCCCGTACACTTTTGAGAACACCAATTTTGGCGACCTCCGCACGGGCGGTTTTGTCAATATCGAGTTTGATATTATCGGGAAATATGTGGCGCGGCTGATGGGGCGTGGCTAATTTTTCCCGCCCAAAACCAAACAGATCACCGTCATTTCCTCGTCCACCAGTTCCTTCGGAAGTTTGATAAAAGCCACGCCCGGCGCGGACTGCCAATAGGGCCTCAAATAAATCTCCGTTTCCAGTTTTTGCCCGCTGCCGACGACGTACGCGCGGTTGATTGTGCGGTCGATGCCGCGCACCATCACGTCGCCAAATTGGCCTTTTGGCAAAAAAAGGAACAGCTTTTCCCCGTTTTTTGAGTGAACAGACGGCCCATCGAACAATCCGGCGGGCAGCCCGGCGGTCGTTCCGTAAATGGCCTCGGCGTGTTTTTTTGTCCAGCGGCCCAGTTTTTGGAGGACCGAAATTTGCTCGTCGGGGATGCTCCCATCGGCGCGCGGGGCGATGTCGAGCAATAAATTCCCGCCTTTTGAAAGGCAATTTGTGAATATCTGAATGACCTGCCCGGCGGATTTGTAGCGGCGGTCGGTGGGCTGGTGGCCCCAGTTTTCGTTGAGGGTCATGCAAAGCTCCCAGCCCGGGCCGTCCGGTTTTTTGAGCGGCAGCGACGACTCGGGCGTGGCATAATCGCCCGACCCGGCGAGGCGCGAATTGATGACCGCTTTCGGGTTGAAATCGAGCAATTTTTGGCGGATCTGGGGCGCGTGCCACGTCTTTGAATCGTGTTCCCAATCGCCGTCGAACCACCAAAGGTCGGGGTTTTCGAGGCGCATCAGTTCGTCAAGTTGGCCGTTCATAAATCCCAAAAATCGTTCAAAACGGAGTGAATCGCCCGAATATCGCGGCTTTTCTTTGATGAAACCATCATAATCCGGGTGCGACCAATCGAGCAGCGAATAATAACAACCGACCTTCAATCCTTCTTTTCGCAACGCGGAAAAGAATGGCGTGAGGACATCGCGACGGGCGGGCGTTTTGGCGGCGACGCTCAAGCGGTCGCCCATTTTTGTGTCCCAAAGCGCGACGCCGTCGTGGTGCTTTGCGGTCAAAACGGCATATTTCGCGCCGCTCTCGCGGATGGTTTTTGCCCAAAAACCGGGGTCATATTTCGCCGCCGTGAAGCCGCCGAGCTGTTTCATATAGTCCTCGTGGCTGATCATGCCGTTGTAAAAAGACCAGCTTTCGTCGATGCCGTCCACGGCGTAAATGCCCCAATGGATGAAGATCCCGAGTTTCGCGTCGGCGAACCATGCGAGGCGTTCAGGGATGGTGTCGGCTTGGCTCGTTTTTGCAAAAAAAAGCAGGCAGAAAAGGGTGGTGTATTTCATAAACCGTAACTGTTTTCCATTCTCTGTTCGGTTAAAAAAGCACCAATTTCAACCAAAGCAAAGGGGTA
>JANOQP010000755.1:0-1813 GCA_031414895.1 Saprospirales bacterium | reverse complement strand
AATTGGGATGTACCTAAAAATTGGGCGAACCTATTTTAAGCCAAAAATAAAAAACGGCAATTCAATCCTTCGGTCAATTTATTATCCGCCAATCACCCAAGAGCCAGCATCGGCCATCCGCGCCGAACAGCACGAGGACATCAATTTGATCACCCTTTTGGTGGGTGCATCCGCGGGCGGCCTCGAACTTTTGACGAAGAAAAACGAGTGGAAAGCGGTCGTCCCCGCGCCCGACGAGATCGTGGTGAACGTCGGCGACATGCTCCAACGGCTCACCAACAATTACCTCAAAAGCACGACCCACCGCGTCGTCAATCCACCCCGGGCGGAATGGCACAACCCGCGCTTGTCGATTCCCTTCTTTTTGCACCCACAAAGCACGATGGACTTGACCTGCCTCGCGAAGACCGTCTCCGAAAAACGCCCTGCGAACTATCCGCAGATCAGCGCGGGCGAATATTTGAACGAGCGTTTGCGTGAAATCGGCCTTAAAAAATGAGGTTTTTTTATCAAAAAAAGGTGTGTTTAAAGTCGGCGAGGTTCAAATCCTCGCCGACTTTTTTAATGCGAAATGGGCAGAATTATGAACGTTGAAATGCTCCGCCGGGCCGCTCTTTTTCTTGGGCCGATGATATTTGCGGCCTGTTGCCTTTTGCCTTTTGGGCTCGAAAAACCGGCACAAATCACGCTCGGCATCACCATTTGGATCGCCATTTGGTGGATTGTCGAGCCGGTGCCGATGGCGGTGACCTCGCTTTTGCCGCTCATTTTGTTCCCGCTTTCGGGCGTGATGCCGCTCAAAACGACGGCTGCGGAATATTCCAACGAGATCGTCTACCTGTTTTTGGCGGGCTTTATTTTGGGGAAATCCATCGAAAAATGGCAGCTCCATCGGCGCATCGCCCTTTCGATGGTCGCACGGATTGGTACAAAACCGCCGTCAATTTTGCTCGGTTTCATGGTCGCGACGGCGTTCATTTCGATGTGGATATCGAACACGGCAACCGCAATTATGATGCTGCCGGTCGCACTTGCCGTCGCCGGGCGGGGCGATGAAACAGGGGCAAGCCCGTCGTCCAATTATTCAAAAAACCTGATGCTCGGCATCGGCTACGCGGCCTCTATCGGCGGGATGGCCACAGTCATCGGAACGCCAACGAACGCCATTTTTGTGAGCTATGTGCGACAGAATTTTCCAGATTCGACGGTCAGTTTTGGGAAATGGCTGGCCTTTGGGCTGCCGTTCGCGGCGGTGCTTTTGGCGTTTTGCTGGCGGATGCTTTTGTGGGTTTTTCCAATGAAAATAGATGAAATGAGCCATAATCGGGTCATTGTGCAGCAAGAACTGGCCAGTTTGGGCAAAATTTCGAGTTCCGAAAAACGGGTCCTGTGGCTTTTCCTGCTCGTCATTTTTGGTTGGGTGAGCGGTTCGCTCGTCTGGTACGATTGGTTCCCAAAAACGCTCGGGGTTGGCGATACGATGGTTGCTTTGGCGGGCGCAATTTTCCTTTTTTTGGTCCCCGCCGACGGTTTTTCGGGCGAAAAATTGATGGACTGGAAGACCGCCGAGCGCATCCCGTGGGGCATTTTGCTGCTGTTCGGCGGCGGACTGGCCATTGCGCGCGGCTTTGATGTGAGCGGGCTCGCGCACTGGATGGGCGGGCAGATGGAGGGCCTCGGGCAATTGCCGCTCGCGCTGATCTTGTTCGTGGTGCTGGCCGTGACGGTTTTGTTGAGCGAGGTCGCATCGAACATCGCGACGGCCTCGATGATGATGCCCGTGCTGGCCTCGCTCGCGACGGCCATCGGTGTC
>JANOQP010000754.1:0-3187 GCA_031414895.1 Saprospirales bacterium | reverse complement strand
GCAACAAATGGTCAGAAGGTGGTCGGATATTCGGAAAATTGTGTCACGCGAAAAGCGACCATTCGCGTTAAAATATACCAGTAAAAAAAACGAGCCTGAAAAACTTTGATCCTATTGAATGTGAAATACCGTCAGTAAAATTAATACCTGTTGTACTACCCTTGATAAGACCTGCCACGCCTCTACTCGTAAGCGCACCCGGGCGGGTTTTCTTTTAGCATCCTGCAAAAAAAAAGCCCCTGACCTGCCTACATCAATCGCCCGCGCAAGCGCAGGACTTCGGCAAACCAAGAGCAAATTCTTCCCCTCAACTGCATTAGATAGAAAAATCCATCAACGACGTGGAGTCGGAATTCATGCAGAGAAAGTGCGCAAAGGCATCTAAATTTGTTTCAAAAAAGCAAATTGAAAAGTTGCATTTTCATTTTTCAGCTATTAGGAGGGCGTCCCGGAGGCCGTTTGGTCGTTTTATATCGGCGGTTACCAGCCCGCGCAAAAATGGTTGAAGGACAGGGCGGGATGTGATTCATCCAACTTTTTTAACACATAGACTCATAGGGATTTCACATAGTCAAGATAGCTTATGGCTGCTCAAAATCTATCTTGACTATGTGAAATCCTCTATATGCCTATGTGGTAAATAGTTAAAAAAAAACCTTTTTCACGACCTGATCCGCACCTTTTTCACCACCCTTCCCGGCGCGGTTTTTATTTCAAAAAAATAAAAGCCCGCCGCCCAATTGGCCACACCCACCCGGTTTTCGGTCGAATAAAAAGTCCCTTCGGCCATCATTTGCCCCAAAACGTTGAATGCCCGCCACGTCGCCCCGGCCTCCAAAAGCCGCACCGTGAACTGGTCGTCCGCCGGGTTCGGCCAGATTTCGACACCCGTGAGCGGCGGTTCGACCTCGTGCGTATCGACCGAAACGGAGCCGTCCTTTTTGGAGATATTGGTCGAAAAAAAGCTCAACCCGCCCGCCAAATTGCCGACGACCATTTCCAAAAGCCCGTCCTTGTTGATGTCGGCCAACGCGGGATGAACTCGGAAACCTTCTCGGAGGTGGCCAAAATCATTGGTAATTTTGGTAAAAAGCTCGCCGCTGTCCGTTTTTCCGATGACATCGCCGAAGCGGTGGACGCGGCCAAAAATCCCCTCGCCGACAAAAAGTTCGGTCGTCCCGTTGGTGTAGGTGACCACCGTTGGTGAAATATAGGAATCGTTCGCAGGGCCCGGCGGCAGCGAGACACCCCCAATCGGGTCCTTCTTTTTGTCGAATTTCGGGTCGATCGGATTGCCCGTTTTATTTTCAAAATAGGTCAAAGTCCCGTTCCGGCGGCCCGAAACGAGGTCCATTTTTCCGTCGCCGTTCATATCGACCACGGCGGGTGTTGTGCCGGTGCCAACGTAAAGGCTGAGCCAGTTCGGTTCGATGGGGTCAAATTGGAGCGGTTCGCCGTATTCCTGCGTCTTGTTGCGCGCAAAAAAGAAGTAACCGCCCTCCGAGCCAACGATCAGGTCGATATCGCCGTCCGTGTCGAGGTCGCCAAAAGCGGGGGCCATCCCGATGTCCGGCCCGATGGAAAACTGGCTGAAATTGAGCCAATCCTCGTCCTCCAAAATAAAGGCCGGGGCCGTCGCCGTGCCAATATTCTTAAAATAGAAAAGGCGCGGCTGCCAGTTTCCCTGTCCTTTATAAATGCCGTGGTTGCCGACGACGAGGTCCATCAGGCCGTCGGCGTTCACGTCAAAAAAAGCGGGCGCGGCACCGGTTCCGCCGTCGAACATCCAGTTTTCCATAAAATCGCGCTGTTCGAGTTCAAAAATCTGGTTCGCCCCCGTGCCGACATTGTTGAAACGCCAAGCCACCTCGATATCGTCGGCGGCAATCGTCCGGTTGGGGCAGGCGAGAAAATCGCGCCGCCCGTCATTGTTCACATCAATATGGAACCCGGCGGGGAAAATGATGATGTCCACCGGCACGTCGTACACCGGGTACATCGAGTCCTGTTCGCAGGCCCAAGCATTGGTTTTCGTGCCACAATTTTTGTAAAAAACCATGTGCTCAAAGGAAATATCGCCCGTCACGAGCTCGAGGTCACCATCGCCATCTTGGTCGAACGCGCAGACAGTGGAGCCCGCATGGAGACCCCCGCGGTCCACGGCAATATCCTCGCCCTTAAACCCGGGAATGGCGCACGAATCGGTGCTGCCGCTCAATTTCGAGGCTTTGGTCTGGCCGCTTTCGTAAAAATCGAGCCAGCAATCGTCCTTATGTTTTAATAAAATGCTGTCAAGGCCGAGGTTTTTTTCAACTGCTTGGTTCTCAAAATAGTCCATATAGCCGCCGCCGGGGTCGAACGTGAGGAGGTCGAGGTCGCCGTCGCTGTTCACATCGACAAATTCGGGGACGTCCTCGGACGTGATGACGACGTTCAAAAAACCGTTCGAAACAGACTGATAATAAAGGATGGGCAGCCCGCCCTGTGTGAACTTGATGGGCCTGAATTTCAGCATATTGCTCTCAAAATAGCCGCGGTAGACATTGACCCCGCTGTTGAATGACACGGACGAACAAAAAATATCCATCGCTCCGTCCTTGTTGAAATCGCGGAGCAGGGCCCATGCGCGGAGCGAGTCCGGGAAATTTTGGATGAACTGCGGCGCGAACGAATAGCTGCTTTGGCCCGCCGTTCCCGCGTTCAAAAAGGTCAAAATGCGGTCGCCCGTTCGGTCAAAAACGACCAAATCTTGGATGCCGTCGTTGTTCAAATCGGCCTCGGAAAACTGCGGGCTGTTCATCCCGCCCGCCCACGGCATCGGGAATGAGGTACCGTCCACGTTTTTCAACGGGAAATCGGTGCGGGGGAATTCCTGCGCATCGAGCGAGTTTTGGGCAAAAAAGGCGGCAAAAAAGAGGCAAATAAGGGTGCGCATGGCTGGAAATATTTGGGGCGAAGGTAAAATTGGGCGGGCCGGGCGGGCGGTTTTGGCGGGGATAGTTTTGGACAAATGATGTGATAATTTTTTCTTTTGAAAACAAAAAACCACCGAGCGAAACAGCCCCGGTGGTTTTTTTTATTTTTCACAAAACATTGATTATCAATGGGTTAAGGATTGAAAGCTATTTCTTTCCGCCCTTTTTCGGTGTCAACATGACCATCATCCTACGACCTTCGAGCTTTGGCA
>JANOQP010000753.1:0-2055 GCA_031414895.1 Saprospirales bacterium | reverse complement strand
GTCTGAAATTGCGTCCTCTAACGTGATCTGTTCGTTGCCCGAATATTTTATTGGAGGGGACAGTAGTTTACTGTTAAAAACAATATCATTTCTTATTCCAATAAAGAAAACCCTTTGACGTGATTGAGGTACTCCGTAATCAGCTGCATTTAATACATTGACCGTCAATTTATAGCCGATTTCTTGAAACTCTTTGATGATAATATCTTTTACCAATTCCTTTGATTGAGTGCGCATTGACAAAATGCCTTTTACGTTCTCCATAACAAAAAAATTCGGCCTGAAATCCTTGACAAACCTGGCATAATCCATGAAAAGGCTGTTTCGCGGGTCTTTCAAATCCCTGTTTCCAGACAATGAAAACCCTTGGCACGGCGGCCCACCAATGATCCCATCTATCTCAATATTTCTATCAATAACCGTTTTGGGCGACTTGATGGTTGTTATATCACCAGTGAACACCTCAACGTTTGGATGATTGAACCTAAATGTTTCGGATGCCCAAGCATCTTTTTCCAATGCCCAAACAGACTGAAAACCGGCCAGCTCAAAGCCGAGGCTCATGCCACCGCAACCCGCGAAGAGGTCGATAATCTTCATCATTAAATGTGTTTTTTCATAGTTTCTGAAAGCTTTTCAACTGCATTCATCAAGTATTCAAGCTTCAGTTCTTTTGAATGCTCCAATTTGTTGATTGGCCTGTCCACTTTCCTTTCTCCTTCCAACAAAGTTACGATTTTCAATTCAACTGTCGGAAAATAAGACATGATTGAATGCGTGGATTGACTGCCCAACGGTTTGGCCAAATTGGAAGAATAATCACCGCCCAATTGACTTTCCAATTGAAACAGAAAACAATCCAAGCCGGGGAATTTGGTTTTCAAAAGCATGAAATCAACCAAAATCCTTTTGATCATGGCATTTTCTGTGTAGGCTTTACATTCAACCCCGGCGATGAATTTGTCATCAATAAATACATGTTTATCGACCGACAAGCCGTAATAGTATTTTTCCTTGTTCTTCTTTATCAAATCAAGGATTGACTGATCTTTTATTTTGCTGATATAAATATCGGTGATCGGGATTTTCACCTTATCGGAATTGATTTTAATTCTTTCGGGTCTTTGTCCAAGTTCAACAATCCAAGTTGCAAAAATCAGTTGTTCGGTCAAATATTCCTGCGCTTTCCCCTTTACCGAACGAATAAAACCACCATATGCCCTACCCTCATCTTCAATGGACTTTTTAGCGTCCCCTTCCATCATGCTCAATGCTATTTCATAGTTTTTCCTCAATTCATGCAGTCTTGCTATTGTTGCTTTTTTCATGATTATTGATTATTTCAAATACGCCTGCATCTTCCCCAGATCATCCTGGATCTGCCCGATGACCGACTGATAGGTGGCCGTAAAATCCGTCGCCGTCGCCTCCACTTTTGTCGTGGCCTCGGTGATTTCGTGCTTCAATTTTTCCATCCGGTTTTGGTGTTCCTCAATCTGTTTGGTGAGGTCTTTTATCTGTTCGGCCTTGTTGCGAACGGTCGCGTCGAGGTTGAGCATTTCCTGCTCGCGCGATCCGACGAGCTTTGACCGCTGTTGGGCGACGACCTCGGCAAACTTTTGGTCCTCTTTTTTCAAAATATCGAGGTAAAACTGCGCCGATGTGATGAGTTTTTGTGGCGTCGCGCCCATCGTGGAGGCCATCGCAAAAGCGGATTGGAAGCGCGTCTGGTCGTCCATCGGCATCTTCGCCAGCGATTTCAGCGAGCTTCTGAACTCAAAAAAATCGAACCCTTCTTGATTGTTCTCTTCGAGCGCCTTTGATAAAATTTCGACGAACTTAACGTTCAGTTGCCCGCTCGACGAGGCCGAATAAACAGGCGAAGCGGGCGCAGAACTCGTTGATTGTGAATGGGTTGCGACCGGCGCGGCAGGTTTTTGCGCCGCGCTGTCGGCCGGTTTTACGGCTGCCGCGTTCGGGTCTTCGGCGACGAAAATGGACTTGAACTTGTTCAAAAAATCACTCATAGTTGAAGGCAATAGGCAAAAGTAAAAA
>JANOQP010000752.1:0-1589 GCA_031414895.1 Saprospirales bacterium | reverse complement strand
CTTGATGATCGGCAACGGTTTTTTCAAGCCAAACATTTCCTCGATGGTCGGCCAGCTTTATTCCGAGGGCGACCGGCGGAAGGACGCTGCTTTCACCATTTTTTACATGGGGATCAATTTGGGCGCGGCCATTTCCCCAATCGTTTGCGGTGCGCTCGGCAACACGGGCAACCCCGGCGATTTCAAATGGGGCTTTTTGGCCGCCTGTTTCGGCATGATCATCGGGACGGTCCTTTTTTGGCTCGACAAGGATAAATACGTCATCACGCCCGAAGGCCGGCCCATCGGGGCAGTGCCGAACACGGCTGTTTTGTCCGCCGATGCCTCGAACAAAGGGTTGAGCACCAAACAGCTCATGATCGGGGCGGGGCTCACCTTGCTCGTCGCGCTTGCTTTTAGGTTCGGCCTCGACAATGGGTGGATCGGCTCTTTCGTCTATGGGGCGTGCATCGGTATGCCATTGATGATCATCACCGATGCTAGCCTGACAAAAATCGAGCGCGACCGGATTTTGGTGATTTTTGGGGCGGCCTTTTTTGTGATCTTCTTTTGGGCCTGTTTTGAACAGGCCGGGGCTTCGCTGACCTTTTTCGCAGAGGAACAAACAGAGCGCACCATCAACCAATCCTTCCCAGCTTGGATGGTCCATTTGGCATCGGTCGCGCTTTTGGGCGCAATCGGTTGGGCATTTAATGGGATGCGCCGCAATTTCAAGGGCGTGGACGGGGTCTCCGGCCTGCTTTATTTGTTCCTCGGCGGCTCGGCGGTCTGGCTCGTGATGACCAATTTGGGGATGTTGTTGGCTGGCCAAGGTTCCGCAATGATCGGGACGATACCCGCCTCCTTTTTCCAGTCGGTCAATGCCATCGCGGTCGTCACGCTCGCCCCGATTATTGCGGCCCTTTGGATCTGGCTACAAAAACGGAAAGCCGAACCAAACTCGCTGGTCAAACAATCGGTCGGCCTTTTCCTCGTCGCACTCGGATATATGTTGATCGCAGTTGGCGTCAAAGGCGTGGGCCTCGGCGACAAAGTCTCGATGTGGTGGCTCATTTCCCTCTATGTCATCCATACCATCGGCGAACTTTGCTTGTCGCCGATCGGACTTTCGCTCGTCTCCAAACTCTCGCCAATGCGGCTCGTTTCGCTCCTTTTCGGTGTTTGGTTTTTGGCAAATGCCGTCGCCAACAAGGCTGCCGGGCAATTGACCGGCCTTTACCCGCCCTCTGGCGCGGAATACAAGCTCGCCGCCGACAACGGCATCTCGAACGATGTCTATCGCGGCATCCTCGAAGGCACGGCGACCGCCTCGCCCGAACAGTTGGCCCTTGCCGAAAAAATCAGCCTGCCGATGGCCTTCCCCAAGTTTTTGGGCAACCCGGTCAACGACCTCGTCGAGTTTTTCTGGATCTTTGTCATGCTCGCGGGGGTGGCAGGGGCAATACTTTTCCTGCTCTCTTTTCCGCTGAAAAAAATGATGCACGGCGCAGATTGATTGAGGTCAAAAGGAAAAAATTGGGGCGGCTCAATTTTTCACCGTCCAAGGTCGGTGGGGTATCAAGCCCCACCGACCTTTTTCATTGCCCCCT
>JANOQP010000751.1:0-19687 GCA_031414895.1 Saprospirales bacterium | reverse complement strand
GATTATTATGATTTTTGAGAATCATACAAATCATACAAAATCATAGTTCAGACAATCATACAAATCATACAAAATCACAGTTCAGACAATCATAATAATCACCGTTCAGACAACTTATCGGATCAACGTAACATCCCCCTTAAAAACCGCCACCGACCCGTCCGCAAACAGCACTTCCAGCCAATAAACATACACGCCCGCGCCCGCTTTTTTGCCCTGCGCGATGCCGTTCCAGCCTTTCGTCATATCGTTCGGTTGAAAATCAAGGGCCTCGTGGACGAGGTCGCCCCATCGGTCAAAAACCTGGAACTTGTTGATTTCCAGCACATCATGCCCGCCAAAAACGGTGAGGCTATTGTTCGGCCCTTCCTTTTCCGGGTAAAATGCGTTCGGCACAAAAACGTGTCGCGTCGCGTCGACTTCCACCAAAATCTGGTCGATCGCCGTGCAGCCGTTCGCGTCCCGCACGGTCAATTGATAGCGCATCGAATTGAGCGGGCGCGACCACGAGGCCATAGAATCGGGCGTCGCAAGGAATTTTATCGGCGAAAACCAGGCCGTGTCGATGGGGAAATTGACCAAACCTTCGAGCTGCACAGAGTCGCCGAGGGGCAGCAAAATATCGGGGCCGAGCTGCACCAAAAGTTCGGCGGCGGCATCGACCGAGACCGTGCCGGAGGACTGGCAACCGTTCGCGTCCTCGATTTCGAGGGCATATCCGCCCGCCGCGATATTGTTGAAAACGACGGGAAATTGAGCGGTCGTCAATGTGAGACCACCATTTATGGAGATTTTATACGGCGGAACGCCGCCCAAGGCCGATTCGACCGTCAGCGTCCCTTCCTGCCCGCCGAAACATGCGGCGGCCTCGCTGCGCCAATCAAAAATGACGGGCGGCGGCGCGTGCAGCACCCCATAAATGGTGTCGAAACAGCCGCCCGCGTCGGTGATTGTCACTTGATACCAGCCCTCGGCGATGTCGGTCAGCTTCGGCACGGTCGCCCCGTTGCTCCATAAATAGGTGTACGGCGGCTGCCCACCCGAGGCCGAAACCTCGATCGATCCGTCAGTCGCACCGGGGCAGGAGACTTTGAAAACGCCATATTGAGAGCGCAAAAGCGATTCGTCGATGCCCTTTATTTCCACAAAAATCGGCCCGGCAAGCTGCGCAAAACACGGCGTTTGCGGCGATGTCAAACTCGTGATCGTGTACGAAACCGGCCCCGCGCCCGTCGGATAAACGAGGACTTGTTGCCAATTTGTCGCGCCCAAAATGGTCGTGTCCCAGCCGTTGGAGCCGCTGATCGCAATATCGTAGGTCTGTCCGCCGCTCAAATGGAGGGTCAAGTTTGCCGGAAAACCGGGGCAAACAGCCGCCGGGCCCGTCAAAAAGCCCATCGGCGACGGCAAAATGCCAATGAACGCCGAGCCGCTGACCGACCCCGCGCAAAATTTGTCGAACACCGTGAGCAAATTGAAAGTTTGGTTCACCTGCGGCGTGGTCACGATCGTGTAAATGGGCTGCACCGAAACGCTGGGCGTGATGATGCCGTTAATTTTATAGATAAAATTCCACGGGCCGGTGCCGGTGAACGCGATCTGGACGGTCGCCATTTCGTTCGCGCAGATTTCGGCCATGCCCGAAATGGTGGCCGTCGGCAGTTCGTGCCAAACAATCTCGACGGGCGGGCTGACCGAAAAACAGGGGTCTGTCGGGTCAATTTGGCCGCCCGCGCCCGAATTTCCGGCAATCGCCGAAATGAAATAGGTCACTTCCGGCATCATCGAATTTTGGTCGAAAGCAAACCCAAAAATCAGGTCGCCGACGGCCAAAATGGACCCTTCCGGGTCGGCGGGATCCGAGAACATGATGAATCCGAGCGGCGCGTCGTCCGGGTCGAGCGATTGGTCGCCGTTGTGTTTCGGGAAGGCCGCCATGCCGATGCAGGCATCCATTTTTGCCAGGTCGAGCGTCCCGGCGGCGGTCGTGCAACTGCATTGGACAAGGCCGGTGAAAAGCGTGTCGCAGCCGATCGGGTTGTTGATCAAAAAGCTGTACGGCGTCCCAAAAGGGATTGGGTTGGACATAAAAAAGGTGTCCGAAACCAGCACGCCCGGCGTTCCGGTGACGGTGAAAGTTTTGGCCGTGTCCGCGCCGTTCGTGATCCTGAAATTGAGCGAATAGGTCATCGTCGCGAAATCGCAACTTTGCTGAAAATCAATGATATCGGGATGCCGCAGCACCGAGACCGCCGCCCCGCCGCCGCCATTGAAACTGCCCGGGCAAATCGTGCCATTGACCGTCGAAAGGCTGTAATTCGCTGATAATGTGGGACTTACGTCCAAATAAAAAGTGTCCGTCGGCGAGATCAGGGTCGGTTGCTGGATTGAATTTTCCAAGTAGGAGAAGGTGTACGGCGCATCATTGCCCGAAAAAATGATCGCCAAATGGGCCGTGTCGCCCTGACAAATTTGGAGGTTCCCGCTCAAAAAAGCGGTCACCGGGGCACGCCAACTGACCGCTATCCCCGTGCTGACCGAGAGGCACGGATCACCGAGGTCGATGCCCACGGGGGTCAAATTGCCCGCGATCGCGGAGATAAAATAGGTCGAGTCCACGTTCATCTGGCCCGCGTTGAAATTGAAAAACGGCACATTGTTCGTCCCCAAAATCGTCCAAAGTTGCGGGTTCGGGCCACCTTGCGTGTGCAAAATATAGATCAGTGTGTCGCCCGTTTCCAGCACCGAACCGCTGATCGGCGGGAGTGCTGCTGGCTGGCTGTTGCAAAAAACGAGCGGCTGGCTGAACGGATATTGGCCCGCATTGGTGACGCACGAGCAGTTCGGATTGCCCGAAATATTGATAAATCCGCATTGTTTCGTGTCGCCCAAAAAATAGTTGTACGGCGTCCCAAACGGGATCGGCCCGCTCTCGAAAAACGCCCCTGTGAACGAGCCGTTGCCGCCCGCAAACTGGTATTGTTGGTTGCCGCCCTGCACCGTGCAACTGACCGTGTAGGTGAAAGTCGTCAAATCGCAGGCCACGACGGGCTGGGTCAAAAGTGCCGGCACGTCGTTCACCGTGATCGTCACAGGCGGCGCGATCTGGCCCACGCAGGTCGCGTCGCCGAAAGTCGTCACCTGAAAAGTGGTCGTTTGTTGCAAAACGGCGGAGATCCGGAAGCTGTCCGACGCCACTTTTTTGGTCGTCGTGACGGGAGGGAGGGCGAGGCCATTTCGGGTATAGGTGAAATTAAAAGGGCCGTTTCCTGTCAATTTTATCAAAATCTGGGCCGTGTCGCCCGCACAAATTTCCAACGGGTCCACCTCAATGGTCATCACCGGCGGGTCGAAAAACCGGACGGGCGTCCCGGCGGCGAGCGAAAGGCAGGGGTCCGTTTGGCCGACATGGCCCGCGCCGTCGTCGTTCCCGGCAATCGCCGAAATATAATAGACCTGCCCGCTGACCATCGTTGCGGGCAAAAAACTGAACGTCGGCGAGGCCGAATTGGTGGCCCAAATTTGCCCGACGGGCAGCCCCGGCGAGTACAAAATGTACTCAAAAACATCGCCCGGTTCGGTCACCTCGTCGCCCTCGTGCGCCGCGACGGCCTGTGCGCCTATGCAAACTTCGAGCGTGTCGAGGAAGCTCATCGTGCCCGCGTCGGTGGTGCAAAAACAGGTGTTCTGCCCCGCGACCTGCGTCTGGCCGCAGCCGTTCGAGAGCGTAAAAGCATAATCGTTGGCCACCAAAATGGGCGCGCTCGTGAACGTCGCGCCCGCGACGGGGCTGCCATCGACCGAAATATTGCCCGCCGGGGCCGCCTGTCCCGGCACGTCAAAACTGACCGTGTAGGTGCCGCCCGCGAGGTTGCAATCGAGCTGGACATTGATCGGCTGTGGCGGGCCGACGACTTGGAGCGTCGCGTTTTGGTTGGAAAAAACCGCCGGGCAGCCGTCGGCAAAACCACTGATGAGGTTGTAATTCGTTGAAACAGAAGCAGTTACGGGTATCTGAAAACTTGCCGTCGGCGAATTTACCGAAGGTTGTGTGCCGCCGTTTATTTCATAAATGAATGAAAAAGGCGGGTTCGCGCCCGTCAAATTGACCACAAAATTTCCGCTCGCACCGGTGCAAAGCGCGAGGATTTGCGGCGAAATATTCAAAACGGGCGCGTTCACCGTGACCGTCGCGAGGCCGCCGGCCGTGCCAGCCGTGCCATTTCCCGAAACGACATTTACCAAAGTGAAACTTGAATTTGCCGACGGCGACACCAGCAAAATATGCGGGTTGCTCAACGTCGTGACGGCGGGCTGATTGGCCCCGTTTATCGCATAAACAAAGGTGAACGGCCCCGTCGCGCCGCCCGTGAAATTGACCAAAAGTTCGGCCTCGCCACCGTTGCAAATCGCCGTGTCGCCCGTGATCGTTGCCGAAAAATTGTTCTGCACCGTGATCGTCGCGAGGCCGCCGGGGGACGCCGTGCAGCCGTTGACGGAGCTGGCAGTTATTTCATAAACCGTTGTAACTGCGGGCATTACGACAAAATTGAACGGATTGGCCGTCGTCGAAATGGGCGGCAACGGGATGCCGTTGGCCGAGATTTGATAGATGATCGTCGCCCCGACGGGTGCGCCCGGCACGGCCAAAATGAGGGTAGAACTTTGCCCCAATTGGATGGTCGCCGTGCCGGAAATGTTCGCGGGCAACGGCGGCGAAATATTGACCGTGACCGAGCCGCTGGCCACGCCAATGCAAGTCCCGCTGGCCACGCTGACCAATGAATAAGTGGTCGTGACCGCCGGATTTACGGTCAATAAATGCGGGTCGCTGGCCGTCGTGATGGGTGGCTGGTTGATGCTGTTTGCCGAATAGACGAAGGTCCACGGGGATGCGCCGAGGCTGAAATTGACCGAAAGTTGCGCGGGCTGGCCGGGGCAGACGACCACATTTCCGGTCAAAACGGCAGTTGGCGGCGCAGTCAGCGTGACGGTCGCGCCGCCCGAAACTTGCCCCGGACAGCCGCCCGCCGTGACCGATTGCAGCGCGTAAGTGGTTGACCCTGCGGGATTTACGACCAGCGGATATGGGTCGAGCGCGGTCGTGATGGCTGGCTGCGCGACGGTATTTATCGTATAAATAAACGTCCACGGCCCCGTTCCGGTAAAATCCACGGCGAGGTTGACGGGCTGCCCCGCGCCGCAAATGGCGGTCGAACCGCTCATTGCGGCGGTCGCGGCGGACGGCACATTGACCGTCGCCGTGCCGCTGACGAGGCCCACGCAGGTGGCATTCCAGACCTTCACAATTTTATAAACGGTCGTGTCCGTCGGGCTGACGGCGAGCGTGTCGGGGTCTTTCGAGGTCGTCAACGTGTCGATGATCACACCGTCCGCGGAATACGAAAAGGTCCACGGGCCAGTGCCGCCAAAATCAAAAATGAGGTTGGTCGATAGCCCCGAACAGATGGTCGCATTGCCCGAAATGGCCGCCGCAGGCGCGGGCAAAGTGGTCACCGAAAAGACCCCCGAAAAGGTCCCGGCGCAGTTGATATCGTTCATTTGGGTCAATGAAAAGACCGTATTGACGATTGGATTGACCGTTAAAATGTATGGCGACGTGGGCGCGGAAATTTGGTTTTGGTCGATCCCGTTGGCCGAATAGGTAAAATCAAAAGGCCCGGTGCCGACAAAAGTGATGGTCAAATTGACCGGTTGCCCGGCGCAGACCGCCGCCGAACCGTTCGTCAAAGTGGCCTTCGGGGCCTGCGAAACCGTGATCGTGGTCATCGCGACGAGCGCGCAATCGCCGTCCGGGTCAAATTTGACGTTGTAAATGCCCGGCGCGAGGCCCGTGGCGTTGAAGGTGCTGCCGCTCACGTTCGCGCCCGTCCATTCGCCCGTCGGGAAATTGGGGTCGGCGAGGTCGGCGAGGTTGAAATCGTTGACCGAATTGCAGGTCGCGCCCGTCAAAAGTTGCGGCGTCGGGCAGACCACGTTGAAGGGCATATAGTTGGTGAAAGTCTGCGGGCAACCCGGCGGCAGCGGCGTGTAAATGCCGACCACATAATACGGCCCCATGTTGCAAAGCCCCGCCCAGAGCGTCGTGTCGAGCGGCGGGACCTCCAAAACGGGCGGTGGCGCGGGCGGCAGGCCGATTGGCGCACCGGGGATGCCGCAGCCCGCGTTCAGGTAAATCGGGAAGAGATAATCGGAGTAAAATGCGCCATTTCCGCCCACCAATTGGCTGCAATCGTAGGTCGAAGCATCGCCACAACCGCAAGCGAGCGAGACAGTGGTCGTCTGCGAATTGGCCGAACCGCCGTTTTGGAACGCCTGATTGGTGCGGCTGCACGAATTTTGCATCACATAAATCGTGGAAATCAGCGGGCAAAGTCCGCCCCAATTGTAGCCATAATTGAACCCGGCGGAGGTCAATATCATCACCAAAACGCCGGGCGGCACGATGTCGCCGGGCCCTGCGCCCACGACCGTCGCGCCCGGGCAAGCGGCCTGGATGGCGGCGACCGTCGCGCCGTTCGGGGTCCCCCACGGGCAGCCGCCGTCGTTGATATCGCCGTCGGAGGGCAGGTTGATATTGTTGGAATCGTCAAAATCGACGATCATATCGTTCACATAAAAACCGCTGCCGGAGGTGATCAACATGAACTCGTTGGCCTGTTCCGTGCCGCAGGCATCAACGAAAATGCCGACATTTTGGGGGCATTCCGCACATGAATTGGGTGGTTCGAGGTCCACCATCGCGCAGCCGAGGTAATTGCCCGCGCCCGTGTACGGGTTGAAATTGGGGGTCGTGCCCATGTACCATTTGACGCAGGCACCGGCCTTGATATTGGTCCCCGAGGTGGTCAGCGTGACCACGTCGCCGGGGCAAAGGTTGCAGGGCTGTTGGCCGCCGCAGGGGTCGAGGGTGCTGTTCTGGGAGAGGGTCGGGCATTGCGCGAATGCGGTGTTTTTTTGAAAAAAACAAAAGGCGAGGAGGGTCAGAAATCGGGCTAACTGCTTGATAGTCATGTGCTTATGTGCAAATTTCGGCAATCGGAAAAGGTTGTTCTGGGAAGATACGGCGAAGGTATGAAACGTGGCCGAGGTTGTTTTGATTTGAAATGGGTGAGGATAGCGAAAGGTGTTTTTATTAAATATTTGTACCTGTTTAAGTGGCAGCCCCAGCGGGGCGAAATGTTGGTAGAATAGGGCACGACTACGATTTTGCAAAGCCCCAGCGGAGCGAAATATGGGAGGTGACGTGTAAAATTGAACATTCCGCCCCGCTGGGGCTAAACAAAACGGCTGTTGTTTCAAATACTACCGACATTTCGCCCCGCTGGAGCTGCCACCTAAACAGGTACGTTTTTATTAAATGTTTAACGGGAAAACAAGTGGCCAATGCCCCACTTTTGCGTCCGAAATTCGGCAACAGCGCACCGCGCACCGTCCGCCGTCAACCGTCCGCCGTCCGCCGTCAACCGTCAACCGTTCACAAAAAAAACTCGATTTCAATGTTCAAAAAACTCCTGTTCGTCCCCCTGCTCCTCGTTTTCGCAGGCTGCGCCGAACTCCAAAAAGCGGCCAAGACCGCGCTATCCGAACCGACCATCGCCGACATCGCGGGCGGGCTGAAAGAGGCCCTCAATTCCGGCATCTCGAAAGGCGTGGACGCGCTCGGCGTGAAGGACGGTTTTTACAAAAGTGCGTACAAGATCCTGCTGCCGTCGGAGGCGCAAAAAGTGGTGGACAAGCTCAAATTCGTCCCCGGTTTCGACAAAGTGGAGGACATCCTGCTCGAAAAGATCAACCGGGGCGCGGAAGATGCCGCCGGGAAAGCGAAGCCGATCTTCGTTTCGGCCATCAAAAAAATGACGTTTTCGGACGCGACGAACATCCTGATGGGCAGCGACAACGCGGCGACCAGCTTTTTGCAGCGCACGACGACCGACGCGGTCTATAAAGAGTTCAACCCGGTGATCATGGCCTCGCTCGACAAATTTGACGCGCGGAAATATTGGGGCGATGCCGTGAACGCCTACAACAAGATCCCGCTCGTCAAAAAGGCCAACCCCGACCTCGACGATTACGTCACCAAAGAGGCCATGAAAGGGCTTTTTTCGATGGTCGAACTGAAGGAAAAGGACATCCGCCACAATAAACTTTCGCGGACGACCGCGCTTTTGAAGAAGGTTTTTGCAAAGCAGGACTCGAACCGGAAATAGGTTTCGGCACAAGTTCAAATTCAAAAGGCAAAACGGGGCGACCTGCTTTTGCCTTTTGTATTTTTGCCTGAACCAAAGAGTTGGCGCAAATTTTGCGTAGCCCAAAAATGGTAGTCGATTGACATCAACTATCGCCATTTTTAAACTAATCAATTTTTGTTAATCATGATTTTTAAGCAATTCTATTTGACCGCACTTTCCGTGCTGGCGTTCTCGCTTTTTTTCCAAAAAAACGCGACGGGGCAGACCTATTTCACCGTCAAGTTCCCCGACGACCTCACGCTCTCGCAATGCAACGCGACCGCCCCGCTCGCCCCGCCGACCATCACGGGCAACAGTTGCCCGACCGACGTGGGCATCTCGCACACCGATGAGATCTACACCGTCGTCCCGGATGCCTGCACGAAGATCGTGCGGACGTGGACGGTACTTTATTGGTGCGATTTCAACCCAAACTGGATGCCGGTGAACATCCTGAACCCCAATTCGACGACCACCGGCCCGACCGTCCAGGGCACTGCCATCAACCACGGATACCTCAAATATGTGCAGATCATCAAAATCGTCGATGGCGGCGACCCGGTCATCACAGGCTGCACGGACCTCGTTTTCAACGATTATTCGGCCAACGACCCGGCCAAATACAACCACGGCGCGGGCCACGACCTTTGCGAAGGGCCGGTGCAACTTTCGACAAAAGCGTGGGATGCCTGTTCGGGCAGCAACCTCACGTTCCGTTACCTGCTTTTCCTCGATTTGAATGCCGACGGCGCGTTCGATTCGACGCTCGTGAGCGAAACGCCAGGCGCATTTCCGATAAATATCACCAAAAATGCGGACACGGCATCCGCCAATATCGCCTTCCCGACGGGTTTTGAGCTGCCGTACGGCAAGCACATGATCAAGTGGATCGCCCGCGACGGCTGCGGCCACGAGGCGGTCTGCGGCCAGTTTTTCACCATAAAAGACGCGAAAAACCCGACCGTCGTCTGCATCAGCGGCCTTTCGGCCAACCTGATGAACCCGTCGGCAATGCTCGAAATTTGGGCCAGCGACTTCCTTTTGTACGCCTCCGACAACTGCACGCCGAGCGATAAGCTCAAGATTGGCATCCGTAAATTCGGCACTGGCTCGGGCTTCCCGGCCACGACCAGCGTCACCCTCGATTGCGACGACCTTGGCACCACGCAGCTCGAACTTTGGATGCAGGACGAGGCCGGCAACGCCGATTTTTGCCCAACCTACATCATCGTGCAGGCAAACAACGCCCCCGACCTTTGCATGGGCGCACCGCTCCAACCGTTCGGAAAAGTGCTAAAAAGCGATGGCACGGGGCTTTCCTCCGTCAAAATGACGCTTTCCGGCGGCCCGGCGGGCGCACTCCCCAACGGCCCGATGGACGAAATGACGGGCGCGGACGGCGGCTTCCTGTTCCCGAAAATGCCGTCGGCGCTCCCCTACTCGATCGCGCCGGGCATCGCCGGGAATTTCACGGAAAACATCACGATGGCCGACGCGCTCCGGCTACGCGACCACCTTTGGGGGACAAAACCGTTCACCTCGCCCGTCGAAAAACTCGCGGCGGACATGGACGGCTCCGGCAGCATCGACTGGGCCGACTTCCAAATCATCCGCGACCTCGCCACGGGGGGCATCGATGCACTGCCAGGCGCGACCTCGGCGTGGCGTTTTTTTCCAAAAAACACGGTCTTCGCCGACCCGGCCAACCCGTGGGCGACGCCGCTTTTGAGCCAACTGCCCATCGCGGGCGTGGGGCCGGTCGCGGCGGATTTCACAGCCTTCAAAATGGGCGACCTCGTCGATTCGCCAGCCGACACATTGTTGCCGGTCAACCCAACTTTGACGACGCAAAACATTGACAACCAATCAGTTGTGTTCCTCGGCATCCGGCCAAACCCGTTCCGCGACCGTTGCGAACTGCAATTTATGTTGAAAAAAACGGGCGATGTCGAGCTGTCCATTTTCAACGTTTTGGGCAAAAGGATCCTGCTCGAAAATCGCGAATTTGCCGACGGCGAAAACATTTGGTCGCTCGATGCCGCCGATTTTGGCGCAGCCTCGGAAGGGGTGTTTTTCGTGAAATTGAAAACGGAAAACGGCGAGGCCACGGAGCGGGTCTTGAAAAGTCCAAAGTAAAAAGGCAAAAGTGAGAACAAGTCAAAAGTAAAAAGGCAAAAGTTCGGGTTCCGGCACTTTTGCCTTTTGACGTTTTACTTTTGCCATTTTAAAAAATGGCTGAAACTTACAACATCAAACTCCCCGCTTTTGAGGGGCCATTCGACCTGCTCCTTTTTTTCATCGAGCGCGACGAACTGGATATCAACAATATCCCGATCGCCAAGATCACGGACGATTTTTTGGGCTATCTCCGCAATGCGCAGGCCATGAACATCGACCTCGCGTCGGAATTTATCGTCGTCGCGGCCACGCTGATGCGCATAAAAGCAAAGCTCCTGCTCCCCCGAAAACAGGTCGATGACGCGGGCAACGAAATCGACCCCCGCGCCGAGCTCGTGGACCGGCTGCTCGAATACAAACGCTACAAATCCGTGCTCGAAGAGATGCGCCGCCTCGAAGAAATGCGGGCATTCATGAACCCGCGCGGCAACGCGCAAGCCGAGGTGCGCCGCCTCGCCGACCGCGCATTGGCCGAGGCCGAAATGGAGGACATCACGCTTTTTCGGCTGCTCAAAGTGTTCCAACGGGTGATGGCGCGGTTCGAGGAGGACGCGAAAAAAGTCAAGGTCCACACCGTGTACAGTTATTCGTACACCATCCAGGAGCAACAGGAATTCGTGCTTTCAATGATAAAAAACGGGGAAAAAGTGGCATTCGAGGCGATTTTTCAATCGCTCGAAAACCGGATCCATGCCATCGTGACGTTTTTGGGGCTGCTCGAACTGCTCAACGCGCAACAGGTCTCGCTCGTGCAGGGCGAGGGCGCGAACAATTTTTGGCTCACCGAATACGAAGCGGTCGAGCTTTCGGACGAGCCGGAAATTTCCAAAAAAAGGAGGAAAAAAGCGGAGGATGGGCAGCCGCCGTTCAGCTCAAATTGAAGCCGCGATATTTAAGCCGCACACCTATTGAAACAAAAACATCGCCCCGTTCCGCTCCAGTTCCCTGAAATACGGGCCCTTCAAATCCTTGATAAAATAGATCGCCTCGCCCGTTGATTTCATTTGCCTGTTCAATCCTTGTTCTTGAAACCGATCATCCGCCGCTGACCTTGATTTTCGCGGGATTGAAATTCAGTTTGCAAATTGGCAATTTCGTCAGCCCGAACCTCATTTTGGTCGCTCAACCATTCGATCACTTCGCCGACATCGGCGAGGCCGTTTTCAAGTTTGGTCAATTTTTCGGTAAGCTCGGCAAATGACAACGCGTATTGCCGCATCGCCACAAATACGCGCATGATCGCGATATTGGCCTGAATCGCCTGTTCGCTGTTCAAAACGGTGGACAGCATGGCAACGCCCTGTTCCGTAAATGCAAAAGGCAAGTATCGGCTGCCGCCCCAACTTGAGGTGCCAAATTGGTACCTCAAGTTTTGTGCTTCCTCTGCCGTCAGTTCAATCATAAAATCATCGGGAAATCGCGACAAATTCCTTTTGACGGCCCGTTTGAGCGTTTTGGTTTCGACACCATAAAGCGCAGCCAAATCGAAATCGAGCATTACGCGATGTCCGCGAATGGTCCGTATTTTGGCCTGAACCTGTTGAATTTCCATCGTTTTCCCCTATTTTGATGGCGAAAGATGGCAAATAATTCAAACCAGGAAAAAGAAATTTTCGATTTTCAGGCTCAACCCTGCGCTTTTACTGATACAAAAACATCGCCCCGTTCCGCTCCAGTTCCCGGAAATACGGGCCCTTCAGATCCTTGATAAAATAGATCGCCTCGCCCGTTGATTTCATTTCCGGCCCGAGCTGTTTGTCCACGCCGGGGAATTTTTAAAAGGAATTCAATAAGCCGCAATCAATACTTCTGCCGGGATTTTGAGCGAGTCGTTGAGCTTTCGGATCATTTCGAGGCTCAATTTCCGTTGGCCGGAAAGGATTTCGGATTTCCGGCTTCGGCTGCCGAGGATGTTTGAAAGGTCGGACTCCGTAAGGCCCATTTGGTCGAGGCGGAAACGGATGGCCTCTATCGGGTGCGGTTTCGGGATCGCGTGGTGCTTTTTTTCGTATTCGCCCACCAAAAGGGAAAGCACTTCCAACTCGTCTCCGAGCGGTGTGTTGGACTCCAAATCCAACTGGATCAATTCGTAGATCCGGGCAAGGGCGGTGTCGTTTTCGGCCTCGTTCCTAATCGGTTTTATCAAATTCGATTGCATGGGCATCAATTTTATCGTACTCATTGTGCGTTCCGAACCAGACGACGAAAACGAGTCTAAATTTGTATTCGACATCCACGATCAGGCGGAACATATTTCCATGGATATTGAAAATCACGCGCTTTTTGCCGATCAATGAGGCGTTTTTGAATTGCGCTTTCAACTCGTTGGGCGATTTCCAGTCTGCCTCCGAAACCTCCTCGTTCCACGATTTTAAAGCACCCGCCGAAAGCGGGTATTTCTCGATGTAGAGTTTCAGCGTTTTTAAGGCAATGATTCGCATGGTTCAGGCAACAAAGATAGTGCTTGTTCCCGAATTGGGTACACTTTACTGGTACAAAAACATCGCCCCGTTCCTTTCCAGTTCCCTGAAATACGGGCCCTTCAAATCCTTGATAAAATAGATTGCCTCGCCCGTTGATTTCATTTCCGGCCCGGTGCATTTGTGAAGTTCAAAGCCTCACATCAAGTGAGGATCGACTGTTTTCAGCCCTGCGATTTTCTCAAAACCACCTGTGTCCCGGGTAATCAAAGTGAGTCCATGTACCAAAGCTGTTGCCGCGATGATGGCATCGGGCAGCTTGATCTTATGGGTTTTTCGGAGCGAAATGGTCTGATCGACAATGGGGCGGGAGAGGTCGAAAACCGAAGTGACCTCAAAAAAATAATCAAAAATGTCCCGGGAGGCGGCATCGATGTTGAAGCCAAGCACTTCAATTTCGGTCATCACCGACACCTGGGGCCGCGAATCCACAATGGATCTCATGAATTCCATGCCTTTCGGCGGAAGGATTCCGTCCAAAAAATAAATGACGGAATTGCTGTCCATCAAAAATTGCGTTCCCATTCGTTTCTGCTTTCTTCGATATGGGCCAAAAGGGCTTTTGCCGTCTCGGATGAGAGTTTGCCAGCGAGCCTGTCAGATGGTTTGGGCGCGACGTTTTCTGGGTTGATGCCCTCGGATTGTGCAAGTTCAGCCTTTCTATTGGGCATATTGACCTCTCTTTTTGAGGGGATCAAAACAGGTTTGTACACAATTCGCATCCTTTCGAGCAACGAAAGGAGGAACTGCAAATCCTGTTCTTGGTTGATTTCGATGATTAGTTGCATCGTTGAAAAATTTGATCAAAAGTACGGTTACTGGTACAAAAACATCGCCCCGTTCCGCTCCAGCTCCCTGAAATACGGGTCCTTCAAATCCTTGATGAAATAGATTGCCTCGCCCGTTGACTTCATTTCCGGCCCTAGCCGTTTGTCCACGCCGGGGAATTTTTCAAACGAAAAGACTGGGATTTTGATCGCGTAGCCCTCCATTTTCGGGACCATTTCAAAGTCGCGGAGCTTGTGCGTGCCGAGCATGACCTTCGTGGCGATGTTGAGATACGGGATCTGGTAGGCTTTTGCGATGAACGGCGTGGTCCGCGAGGCGCGCGGGTTGGCCTCGATGACGAAGACCTCGTCGTTTTTGATGGCAAACTGGATATTGATCATGCCGCGGACGTTGAGCGCGTTCGCGATTTTTTTGGTGTGGCTGACCATTTCGGCCACCGCTTTTTCCGAAAGGGAATACGTCGGCAACAGCGCGTTCGAGTCGCCCGAATGCACGCCCGCCGGTTCGATATGTTCCATGATGCCCATGATGTGTACCTCGTCGCCGTCGCAAATGGCGTCGATTTCTGCCTCTTTGGCCCGCTCCAAAAACTGGTCGATCAGCACACGGTTGTCCGGCAAGTGCTTGAAAATGGTCAGGACCTGTTTTTCGAGTTCCGCGTCATTGATAACGATCCGCATCCGCTGGCCGCCCAAAACATACGACGGGCGGACGAGCAACGGGTACGGGATTTTTTGCGCGATGGCGAGGGCGGCATCGACATCGGTGGCCGCGCCGTATTTTGGATAAGGGATGCCGAGTTCTTTCAAAAGGTCGCTGAAACGGCCCCGGTCCTCGGCGATGTCCATGCCGTCATAGCTCGTGCCGACGATGGGCCAACCGTTTTTGTGGAGCTTTTCTGCGAGTTTGAGCGCGGTCTGGCCGCCAAGTTGGACGATGATACCGTCCGGTTTTTCATGCTCCAAAATGTCCTCAAGGTGTTCCCAAAAGATGGGCTCGAAGTAAAGTTTATCGGCAATATCGAAATCCGTCGAGACCGTTTCGGGGTTGCAATTGACCATGATTGCCTCAAAACCGACCTCTTTTATCGCCAAAATGCCGTGAACGCAGCAATAATCGAACTCAATGCCCTGCCCGATCCGGTTCGGCCCGGAGCCGAGGACAACGATTTTTTTCTTGTCCGAAACGATGGATTCGTTCTTTTCCTCAAAGGTCGAATAGAAATAATTGGTCTTCGACTCGAACTCGGCGGCGCAGGTGTCCACCATTTTGAAGACGCGGCGGAGGCCCAGTTTTTTCCGCGCAGCGGCGACGTGCTTTTCATCAACGCGCATCAGCCAAGCAATTTGTGCGTCGGAATAACCGCACTGTTTCAGCTCCGTGAAAAAATCGAGCGGGATGTCGGACGGCACGTTGAACTTCAAAATATCGACCTCCAATTTCACCAGCCTTTTGATCTGTTTCAAAAACCACGGGTCGATCCCGGTCAGTTTATGGACGCTTTTTTCGGGAACACCAAGCCGCAGCGCATCCTTCACCCGATAGATCCGGTCGTCGCTCGCGTGTTCGAGGCGTTTCATGATATCATCTGCCGAAAGCCATTCTTTCATGTCCGCGCCGAGGCCGGTGCGGTTGTTTTCTTGCGATTGACAGGCTTTTTGGAGGGCCTCCAAAAACGTCCGCCCGATGGCCATGACCTCGCCGACGGATTTCATTTGCAGGCCGAGTTTGTGGTCGGCGCCCTGAAATTTGTCGAAGTTCCAGCGCGGCATTTTCACGATGACATAATCCAAACTTGGCTCAAAATAGGCCGAGGTCGTCTTCGTGATCTGATTTTTCAGCTCGTCGAGGTGGTAGCCGATGGCGAGTTTTGCGGCAATTTTGGCGATCGGGTAGCCCGTTGCCTTGCTCGCAAGGGCCGACGAACGGCTCACGCGCGGGTTCACCTCGACGGCGATCAATTGCTCCGTTTCCGGGTGCATAGCGAACTGGACATTGCAGCCGCCCGCGAAATTGCCGATCGAGCGCATCATTTTGATCGCGTTGTCGCGCATTTGTTGGTAGGCCACATCGGAAAGGGTCATGGCCGGGGCGACCGTGATCGAATCGCCCGTGTGGATGCCCATCGGGTCGAGGTTTTCGACGGTGCATATAATAACGACGTTGTCGTTCGAGTCGCGGAGGAGCTCGAGCTCGAACTCTTTCCAGCCAAAGACGGCTTTTTCGACCAAAACCTCGTGGGTCGGCGAGGCATTGAGGCCGCGTTTTAGCGCCTCGTCAAATTCATCTTCCCTCATGCAAAAACCGCCGCCGGTGCCACCGAGCGTATAAGAAGGCCGGATGACGAGCGGGAAACCGATCTTTTGCGCGGCCTCTTTTCCCTCCAAATAGGAGTTTGCGATGAACGACGGGGCCACGTCCATGCCGATCCGGAGCATCAACTGTTTGAACGCCTCGCGGTTTTCGCAGACCTCGATGGCCGCGATGTCCACGCCGATCATGCGGCAACCGTATTTTTCAAAAATGCCCTGTTTGTCGCACTCGATGGCGAGGTTGAGCGCGGTCTGTCCGCCCATCGTTGGCAAAACGGCGTCGATGCGTCCCAGTTCCGGGTTTTCTGCATGGCTTTTCAGTACGTTTTCGATCCATTCCGGGGTGAGCGGCCTTAAATATATATGGTCTGCCGTCACCGGATCGGTCATAATGGTGGCCGGGTTGGAGTTGATGAGCGAGACCGTGATGCCCTCCTCGCGGAGGCTGCGGCTGGCCTGTGTGCCGGAATAATCGAATTCGCAGGCCTGCCCGATGATGATGGGGCCGGATCCGATGATGAGGACATGTTGGATTGAGTTATCTTTTGGCATTGCGTAAATTTTTAATGGCGGACGACTGGCGACTGACGGTGAACGGCCTCCGGTGCTTGGTTGACGGGCCGTCTGCCTTTCACCGTCCGCCGTTAAAAAAAAGGGCATCCCAACTGGTCGGGATGCCCTTTTTTCGGGTAATCATTTTATGAAAAAAGCTCGGAACATATTCGTTTTATCTGATTTAAGGGCGAAGATAGATTGGTTTTTCGCAAAAAATAGCCAAAAACTGGTTTTCGGGAAAATTACGGAAATCCCTTTTGCCCTAAAAAAAACAAGGTGCCACGTATTGCTACGGACACCCTGTATAACCCCAAAAAACCAAATGAAAACTTCTTTATTCAAAACCGAGCTTATCAAAAGTTCGGTGAAAGGTCTAAACTAAATTTCGCTTGCGCGTTTTGTCTGGGTCAAAGATAGAAACGGGTTTTGCTCCCGCAACCTTTTGCGCAGATTTTTTTTTCAAATTTAAAAAATCTTAAAATTTGAATTTTCCGGGCCAAAATTTTTGGCGTTCCAATAAATCGAAATTTGGGGGATTCGACCCAATATCATTTGATTTTATAAAAAAAACGCCCCAATTTGGGCTGACCGTTATCGGTTTTCTATTTTTGCCACGCTTCGGGTGAAGCCAGAAAAAAAACTTACTGCCAATGATTTTCGACCTAAAAATGATCCAGGCTTTTTACAAAGCCTACCCAGAACGAGTGGAGGCCGCCAAGAAAGCCCTCAAACGCCCGCTCACACTTTCCGAAAAAATCCTTTTTGCCCATCTCCACCCCGATTCCCCTATGGCCGATTTCAAACGGAACGGCGATTATGTCTTCTTTTCGCCCGACCGCGTGGCGATGCAGGACGCGACGGCGCAAATGGCGCTCCTCCAATTCATGATGTGCGGACGCAAGCGCGTCGCCGTGCCCTCGACCGTGCACTGCGACCACCTTATCCAGGCAAAATTGGGCGCGGCAGCCGATTTGAAATATGCCCTCGACAAAAGCTCGGAGGTCTTTGATTTTCTCGGCTCGGTTTCCCAAAAATACGGCATCGGCTTTTGGAAGCCCGGCGCGGGCATCATCCACCAGATCGTCCTCGAAAATTACGCCTTCCCCGGCGCGATGATGATCGGCACCGACTCGCACACCGTCAACGCGGGCGGCCTCGGCATGGTCGCCATCGGTGTCGGCGGCGCGGACGCGGTCGATGCGATGAGCGGCATGGCCTGGGAGCTGAAAATGCCGAAACTCATCGGCGTCCACCTGACCGGGAAACTGCGCGGATGGGCCTCGCCGAAGGACGTTATATTAAAGGTGGCCGGCATCTTGACCGTCAAGGGCGGCACCGGGGCGATCGTCGAGTATTTTGGCAAGGGCGCGGAGGCCATGAGCTGCACCGGAAAAGGCACGATTTGCAACATGGGCGCGGAGATCGGCGCGACCACTTCCACTTTTGGCTATGATAAAAGCATGGCCCGCTACCTCAAGGCGACCGGCCGCGCAAAGGTCGCGACGATGGCAAACAAGGTCGCCGCGCACCTCACGGGCGACCCGGAATGCTACGCGAACCCCGAAAAATATTTCGATCAAGTTATCGAGATCAACCTTTCGAAACTCGAGCCGCACGTCAATGGCCCGTTCACTCCCGACCTCGCGTGGCCCATTTCCAAGTTCGCGGCAGCGGTAAAAAAGAACAATTACCCGGCAAAACTCGAAGTCGGCCTCATCGGTTCCTGCACCAATTCGAGCTACGAGGACCTCGACCGCGCTGCCTCCGTTGCCCGACAGGCGGCGGACAACAATGTGCAGGCAAAAGCCGAATTTACGATCACGCCCGGCTCGGAACTGATCCGTTTCACGGTCGAGCGCGATGGGCTTTTGGCTGCTTTTGAAAAGATCGGCGGCGTCGTTTTGGCGAACGCCTGCGGCCCGTGCATCGGCCAATGGGACCGCCACATGGACGATAAAATGCGGCCAAACTCCATTATTACATCGTACAACCGCAATTTCACGAAGCGCAACGACGGCAACCCGAACACCCATGCCTTCGTCGCGTCGCCCGAAATCGTGACCGCATTTGCCATCGCGGGCGATTTGACGTTCAACCCGTTGAAGGATTTTTTGACCAATAAAAATGGTGAAAAGGTCAAACTTTCGCCCCCAAAAGGCGACGAACTGCCCAAAAACGGCTTTGCCGTCGAGGATGCCGGATATATCGAGCCAGCGAAAAACGGTTCAAAAATCAAGATTGTCGTCGATAAAAAATCAGAACGGATACAGCTTTTGAAGCCCTTCGCGGCAATCACCGACGACCAATTGAAGGAGATGCGGCTTTTGATCAAAGCAAAAGGGAAGTGCACGACCGACCATATTTCGATGGCCGGCCCGTGGCTCAAGTTCCGTGGCCACCTCGAAAACATCTCCAACAATTGCTTGATCGGGGCCATCAACGCCTACAACGGCGAGGCCAACAAAGTGCTGAACCTCGAAACCGGCAGCTTCCACGCCGTGCCGGATTCCGCCCGCGCTTATCAAAAAAAGGGCGTTTCGACCATCGTTTTTGGCGAGGAAAACTACGGCGAGGGCTCCTCCCGCGAACACGCGGCGATGGAACCCCGCCACCTCGGCGTGAAGGCCGTCATCGTCAAATCGTTCGCACGGATCCACCAGACGAACCTGAAAAAACAGGGCATGCTCGCCCTGACCTTCAAAAACCCGGCGGATTACGAACTCATCCGGCAGGACGACCGCATCGATTTGCTCGGTTTCGACAAATTTTCGCCGACCAGCAAGTTTTTCGTCCAACTGAACCATGCGGACGGGACGATGGACAAATTTGAGGTCGAGCACAATTACAACCAGCAACAGATCGAGTGGGTCATCGCCGGATCGGCATTGAACAAGATCAGGAAGGACATGGGGCTGGCTTGATTGTTTTCTGAACTTTGATTTTTGTGATTAAACTGATTTCAAAGCAATCATAAAAATCAACAGAATCAGAGTTCAGACAATTGAACGGTTGGTCTGCTTCGGTGGGCCAGCCGTTTTTTTTTGTGCAATAAAAACGCGTAGTGCCTGATCAACCAATTCGCGATAGGTAGAGATACCGGACAGCTTCTTTGCCTCGTCGT
>JANOQP010000750.1:0-3370 GCA_031414895.1 Saprospirales bacterium | reverse complement strand
CGAGCAACTGGAGCAGATCGGCGAAATACGCGGCGGGTGAATGGATGCTGCGGGCCTCGTCGCCCTTTTTGAAATCGAGTTCGTCGAACATTTGTTCGTAGGATTTCAATGCTTTTGAAATGGCCATAGTTGAGAAAAATTTGAGTTTTGAGTTTCCCCGATTGGCTCGGGACGGTGGGTTTTGAGTGCCGGGAGGGATTGTTTTTAGGAACTAAAATGACCGAATCATGCGGCCAAATGAGGCGGTGGCTTATAGTCACCGCCTCATTATACGGTTACAAATATGGATTTTACCGCGCTGGCGTGCGGTTCGCTGGCCTGTTTTTCGGCCATGTATTCGAGCAGGATTTCGGCCCGGACGGCGAGCGCTTGGTTGTAAAAATGTTCGACAGTGAAATTTTCAGCCTCAAAATGGGCTGCGTTTTCGGCCAAAAACCTGTTTTTGGGCAGCCCTGCAATTTGGAGCGCGGAATGGATGCCCTTTCCGAGAAGCGCGAGCGAAGTGTTTTTTGAAAGGCCGGGCACGATTTTCACCAACCGTTGATGGGCGCGGAGGCAGTCGAAAAGGTCGTCCTTTTCGGCGGGGCTTTTCCAGTTAAAACTGTTCACAGTTTGGGTATCGTCGAGGTCTGCGAGGGCAAAATCGACATTCGCGTGGCGTTCCAAAAACGCAGCGAGGGCATGGAGCTGAAGCTCCGTGCATGGATTGTTTTCATTCATTTGAAACGGTTTTCGGGGGGTTTTGGTCGGTTTGAAAGCCGGGACTGCTGTCCGCGTACGTTGATTAAATGGTCGGCTAAATGTGTGGTGATACCCAAAAACAGGAGGTGGACAAATGTTGCAATTTCAAAAAAGCATTGTTATTTTTTTTGCAAAAAGAGGGAGGGTGCGGTGCCAAACGATGCGGCGAAGACCCGTGAAAAATATTTCGGGTCGGCAAAACCGACCGAGTAGGCGACCTCGGCGATGCTCAAACGGGTCGAGCGGAGCAGTTCGACGGCCTTTTCGAGGCGGATGGAGCGGACAAATTGGCTGGGCGACTGGCCGGTGAGCGATTTTATTTTTCGGAATATTTGGATGCGGGTCGAAAAAAGGGCGCGGGCGAGGTCGGTCACACGGATCTCGTCGAGCAAGTGTTCTTCCACGAAGGCGCGGATCTTTTGGAGGAAATTGTCGGCGGCAAGCTTGCGCTGCGCCAGTTTTGGTGCGGTCGTTTTCATCGGGTTGCGAGTTCAGATAGGGCAATGCCCTATTTTGACGGATTGCGCCCTTTCGGGGCTTTGATCGGCGGTGTGGGGTGCGATCTTCTGGTGCAAAAAGCCAATGGGGCATAACCCACGACGGGGCAATTTTTTTGACTATTTTTCGAGCCAGCCGGAACACATTTTTTCAATGCCTTTTTCATGAAAAGCCTCCATTTGCCGGAGGGCACGTTGCCGCAAATAGCTCGATTTTGGCGATGCAAAAGCCGTGTGGCCGTCCAAAAGCACGGGCTGGTAGAGGTTTTGAAAGCGCGTAAATTTGACGGATTGGGCCGTTTTGTCGCCCTTTTTTTCAAAAAAAGAATGGGTCCGGAGGCCGCCGGGCTGGTTTTCCTCCTGTTCGTCGGTGAGCCAAATATCAGCAACCGGCTCGCCCGATTGGAAACAGCGGCGGACCTGGGCGAGGCCGTTTTTGCGACCTTCGAAGGGGTTTTCGGGCGAGGCCAATTGATAGCCCGTGTTGTTTTTCATCATAAAATTTTCGAGGACTGTCCCGTTTTCGCCGCCGCCGATGAAATTGGCGCGGATTTTCCAGCCGTTTTCGTCGTCGGAAAAATGGGGCGCTGGCGCGTTCTTTTTGTCCAAAAATTGGCCGCTGGCCCATGTCTTTTGCGCCGCCAAAGTTGCGCAATGCGTTGATTGCCAAATAGTTGTGTCCAAAATATGCTTCAACAAAAGGCCCTGTAAAAGCCCGGCCTCGACGATCAAAACGGGTTCGCCGGGCAACAGCAAAGTACCCTCAACCGCGGCCAAGAGGCGGCCCCGGAAACGGTGGCGCTGGAGATGGTTGAGGAAGCTTTCGTCAAAGGCCATTTTGCCGTCCGCGTCGCGGTGGGACCCAAGTTTTTGGACGATCTCGGGCGAGTTGAGCTTGAAACGGCGCATTTCCTGGACCAAAATGCCGGTTCCGGCTGCGAGTGCAAACGGTGCCTTTTCATCGTAATTCAACAAAAAACGGGCCTCTTCGGCATAATTACCGGATTTCCAGGCTGCATAGGCGGCTTCAAACGGGCGGAGGTCGGCGAACCAATCGGTCATTTTTCGAGAAATTTTGTTGGGCAAAGAAAACCAATGGAAACCCAAATTCAAGTTCAAAAGCAAAATCAAAAAGGGATGAAAAGGGCTTTTGAAAATATTCTGAGGAAAAGGGTTCCGGGAATCAAAAAAGGGCAAGTTTCGCCCCGGCTTTCGGGCCAAAGGAATTTAAGAAACGAACCAACTTTTTTCTCCGCATGAACTATTTCAAGGAAGCCCTAAAACTCCACAAAAAACACAAAGGCAAGATCGAGATCACGTCAAAAATAGAGGTGAACAGCAAGGATGTGCTGTCGATGGTCTATTCGCCGGGCGTTGCGCAGCCCTGCCTCGAGATCGCGAAAAACCCGGAAGCGGCCTATGATTATACGATAAAGGGCAACATGGTGGCAGTCGTTTCGGACGGCTCGGCGGTGCTTGGGCTGGGCAATATCGGGGCCCTCGGCGCAATCCCGGTGATGGAGGGCAAGGCGATGCTGTTCAAAAAATTTGCGGGGATCAATGCCTTTCCGATATGCCTCGACACCCAAAACACGGATGAAATTGTCGATACGATCCGTCGGATCGCGCCCGTTTTTGGCGGGATAAACTTGGAGGACATTGCCGCACCGCGTTCGTTCGAGGTCGAGGAAAGGTTGCAGGATTTGGGCATCCCGGTCTTCCACGACGACCAGCACGGGACGGCCATTGTGGTTTTGGCGGGGCTGATGAACTCGGCGAAAGTGGTCGGGAAAGAACTCAATTCGATGAAAATCGTCATCATGGGCGCGGGGGCGGCGGGCGTTGCAATCGCAAAACTCCTGAAAGGGGTGGGGCAGGACAAGTCGCCAGTCAATGTAAAAGAGGTGATCTTGTGCGATTCAAAAGGGATTTTGCACGAAAGCCGCACCGATCTGAACGAATCAAAACGGGCAGTTTTGGCTTTCACCAACCAATCGGGCGCGATGGGCAAGATCCAGGTCGCGCTAAAAAATGCGGACGTTTTTATCGGTGTTTCGAGCGCGAACCTGCTCAAATCGGCGGACATCCGGCTGATGGCGAAGGATTCGATCGTCTTCGCATTGGCCAACCCG
>JANOQP010000749.1:0-2033 GCA_031414895.1 Saprospirales bacterium | reverse complement strand
CCCTGCCCGGTGAACCCTTTGGTCTGCCAACCGGGCGTTTTTCAGGCCACTTTGACGAACAACGCGAACGGCTGCACGAGCGCGTCGTTCCTCCAGATCGCGGCGGACAGCAACGTGCCGACCGCAGCCGCGACGGGCGGGACAATCAATTGCGCGAACGCGCTGGCCAATTTGACGGCTTCCACGAACTCGCCCGCCGCGACTTTTCTTTGGGCCGGCCCGAACGGCTGGAGCTCCACGGAGCAAAACCCGTCGGTCGAATTTGAGGGAAACTACACCGTCGTCGTGACCTCGCCGAGCGGCTGCACGGCCTCTGCGAGCGCGACGGTCACAGGCGATTTTGCCCAACCGGGCGCGAGCATTTCGGTCAGCAACGCGATCAATTGTGTGCAATTGACCGCTACTTTGACGGCCAATTCGCCGACGGCAAACGTGACCTACCTCTGGGAGGACGGCTCGACAGGGCAGACCGTGCAGGCGAGCCTCGACAATTTGAGCGTCACCATCACGGCATCGAACGGCTGCAAAAGCACGGCGCAGGCAACTTTGATCCAGGATCTTGGTGCGCCTGCGATCCAAGTCAATGCCGGGGCAACCGATTGCGCTGGCCTCACCCTTTATACGGTCTGGGCCTCCGGGGGCACGCTGCCATACACCTATAATTATCTGCCCGCAAGCTGGCCAAACCTGCCCCCGAGCACGGTCTATCAAGTCGTCGTGACGGGCGCAAACGGCTGCTCTTCGCAGGTCACGGGCCAAACGTCGAACTACCAGCCACTCGACCTGACGGCCACCTCGACCCCTATGGAAGATTTCCCGAACGGCACGGCAACGGCAAACCCGACGGGCGGAACCGCGCCTTTTTCCTTCCTATGGAACAACGGGGGAACGACCCAAACCATCGAGGGGCTTTTGACCGGAGATTATTTCTGCACGGTCACCGACGCACAAGGCTGCACGGACACCGTATCCATTTATGTGGGCTTCACCATCGCAACTGGCGAACCGGATTTTGTGGAAAAAATCGGCCTCTCGCCAAACCCGACGACCGGCCCAGCCGAGCTCTTTTTGGTCTTGAAAAAAACGGCGAAAATGTCCTTCGGCATCCATGCCGCCGCCGGCCGGTTGGTCTCACAATCCATTGACCATCAATGGACTTCGGGCAATTTGCCCATCGATTTGAGCGGGCAGCCATCCGGTGTTTATTTCATAAAAATCAACCTCGACGGGGCCGTTTTGACGCGGCGTTTGACGGTGGCCAGGTGATTTTTTTTAGGATAATTTTTTGGGGATGAAAACGGCCCGGCGGGTGGAAATCCGTCGGGCCGTTCGTTTTTAATCAACCGTTGTCAATTGTATGAAACCTTCCAAATGGTTCTTGCTATTTTAGCCAATTGTTCCTGTCTTGCTTTTATGGCTTTCGGCGACCACTCGGCGGCACTAATCGAATTGGTGATACGGTACTGGCTATTTTTGTATTCAACAATTTTTTCCAGATAGGGCTTTTGTTCCAAATCATGATTAACCCTGTCTTCTAATATTGTCAAATTGCCTATTGAAAACTTCATTTCATCATGTTGTTCCAAAGTGAAAAAATCTTCCCAATTAGTTGAAAAAGATTCTGGCAGGATATGCTCTATTGTGCCCTCATTAATCTCAAAGTCATAACTATTGCCGCTTAATTGTCGTTCGAGGCTGAACAAAACGTACCGTGCCAGTTTTTTATCCTTGTTTGTATTGATAGCATGTGTGGAAAAATTATTGAAAAAATCGTTGTCAGAGATATAAATATCGCGCAAAATCTTTTGGAAAACGTCAATCGGGGAGTTCAATTCGTTTTTTGCAAGCAACAAAGCCGCTTTATTGAACGCGCGTTCCATATCCTTGGCGTTCCTTTTTGTGATAACATTGTACCTAAAACAAATTGCAACCGCATCGCGCAACAAGGACTTGAATTTCTCGGTGGAAAACCTTGATTGAGCAATCATCAAAAGTGGTTTGAATTGAATTACCCTGAACAATTTTAAAGCGGT
>JANOQP010000748.1:0-5722 GCA_031414895.1 Saprospirales bacterium | reverse complement strand
CCGGCGGCATCGGCTCGGGCGGTACCAATATTGGGGTTTTGGTAGCCACTGCCGCTGCCAGCATCACCTCCACGGACGGCAACGTGAGCGTGACCGGCACAGGCGGCGGCACGGGCAGCAGCAATCGCGGGGTTACCGTAGAGGCTACCGGCCAAATAACGGCAGGTGACATCGGCACCGTGACCGTAGTGGGCTTTGGCAGGCCCACTACATCAGGAACCGGCAATCATGGCGTGTATGTAACTGCGGCATCCTCGGCCATAACCTCCACGGACGGCAACGTAAGCGTGACCGGCACGGGTGGCGGCACGGGCACGAGCAGTCTCAACTACGGGGTCCATGTTTTCACCGCCGCAACCATTTCGGCTGGTGTCAGCGGCGCCGTGACCGTGGCTGGCACCGGCGGCATCGGCTCTGGCGGTTCCAATATCGGGGTTTTTGTAAGCACTGCCGCTGCCAGAATAACCTCTTCGGGCGGCAATGTGGGCGTGACCGGCACGGGCGGCGGCTCCGGAGGCAACAATCGGGGGGGTGCCGTAGAGGCTACCGGCCAAATAACGGCAGCAGGCGCAGGCGCCGTTACCGTGGTGGGCATTGGCAGGACCCCATCAACAGGGGCCGGCAATTATGGGGTCTATGTAACCGCGGCATCCTCCGCCATCACGGCCCCGGACGGCAACGTGAGCGTGACCGGCACAGGCGGCGGCTCGGGCGCAAGCAGTGCCAACTATGGGGTCTATGTGTTCACCGCCGCAACCATTTCGGCAGGCAACAGTGGCACCGTTACCGTGGCTGGCACCGGCGGCACCGGCTCTCTCGGTGCCAACCATGGGGTTTTTGTGGGCACAGCCGCTGCCCTCATTACCGCCTCGGCTGGCAATGTCAGCGTGACCGGCACGGAAGGCACGAGCACGATCGGCATTCTCACCGCAACAACTGGGGCCATCACCTCCACCAGCGGCAGCAACATCACCCTCAACGCCAAAAGCATGGACATTGCCGGCTCCACGATAAGCACCACCGCCAGCGTCACCCTGCGAACCCCGGACAATATCCAGATCAACCTCGGCACGGGAACCCATGCCCTCGGCGGCCCCCTCGGTCTCTCGGATGCCGAACTCGACCTCGTCACCGGCAGTTTGATAACCATCGGCCATGCCCTCGCGGGGAACATCACCGTCAGCGCGGCCATCGCACACTCGACCTCAACCGACATGAGCCTCGTGAGCGGCGGCGACGTGCTCATCAGCGGCGGGGGCATAAATACCGGCGGCGGCGCCCTCCTGCTCGACCCCGGTACGGCCCAGAAGGCGGTCAGGCCCACGTTCACCGGCACCGACGCAACGTGCAGCACCCTTTCTTTTGGCAGCGATCTGGTGATTGTCATCAACGGACTGGTCGCAAATACCAATTATACCCAGCTCGACGTGGCCGGCGCGGTCAATCTGACGGGCGTTGACCTGATCTTGAGCGGCAGCCACATACCCGTCATCGGGCATACCTTCACCATCGTCAACAACGACCTAGCGGATGCCATCACCGGCACCTTCACCGGGCTTGCCCAAGGGGCGAGCATCTCCAGCTTCCTCGGGTCGCCGCTCGCCGCCACCATTTCCTACATCGGCGGCACCGGCAACGACGTGGTGCTCACCGTCACCGCTGCGCTGTCGGTCGAATGGCTTGGCTTCACCGGAGAAAAAGCGGAAAACGGCATCCGGTTGGAATGGCAAACAGCCTCCGAATCCAACAACCGGGGCTTCGAAATCCAGCGCAGCCACGACGGCCTCGACTGGCAGGCCATCGGGTTTGAAAACGGCAACGGCACGACGACCGACCGCCACGACTATTCCTTTTTGGATGAAAAGCCGCTCCCAGGATACAGTTTTTACCGCCTGCGGCAAATGGATTTTGACGGAAGAGCCGACCTTTCAAGCGTCGTCAGCATGGATTACAAAAGCTCAAAAAGCGCGGGCATCCAAATCTATCCGAACCCTGCAATCGAGGCCGTGAACATGGCTTTTGGCCAAGTTTCGGAAGGCACAATGGTTTCAATCGTCAACCAGTTGGGAAAAACCGTTCGGACAATCATACTCGAAAAAGGCCAGAACATCATTCAGATCACGGGTTTGGAGGATGGGGCCTATTTCGTTTCGATGATTTCAGAAGGGGAAAATTTCACCGAGCGGTTGACGGTTTCGAGATAAAAAAAGTGACAACTTCAGGTACATTAGTGCCGGGATTGTGCCAGATATGGCGCGTCCCGGCCCTTTTTTTTCAATCAAAAAATGATTTCAACATGAAGGCCCGACCCGCTTCCTTTTGTTTTTTTTCAAAAAAATGGACGCTGCTGCTGTTTTTGGGGCTGTTTTTTTTGAATGAAAAAACGGCCGCGCAGACCTTTTTGGAGATTTCGAAAATCGCCGACTCGCTCAACCGCACCAAAGGACCCTCCGCCGCCGAGCCTTTTTTTTCAAAAAAGCAGATGCCGCGCTTCGAGAGTTCGGCGATACGAGCACCAATTATGTGTCCGCGATGCTCGAAACCTGCCGAAACCTGACCACGCAGCGGAAATTCGAGCCGTTGGATGGCCTTTTTTCGGCCATCGAAGCCGCGCTCGACAAGCGAAACATCGACCCCGATCCCCAAAAATACGGCTATTTTCGGGCTCAAACGGCATACGGCTTCGAATCAAACAGGCCAGCCGAAGCCCTCGCCTGGGCAGAAAAAGGCATGGAACTCGCCCTGAAAATCTGGCCAGCCGACCATATCATGGCCATCGGTGCGCGCAACAACATGGCTTTCGCGCTCATCCACAATGGCCAGTACCCGCTCGCCCGGCCCATTTTGCTGGCCTGTCTGGCCGATCTTGACCGGACGGGGCAGGTGGGCGCCGGTTTCTATGTCAACATCAATTTCAACCTCGGCACCATCGCCCAGTTCGAGGGCGATATCCAGTCCGCGCTCGGTTTTTACACCACGGCGAAAGAAATGCTCTTGGCCAAAAAGCAGTTTGCCGTCGTGGCGCAGATCAACATAAACATCCTGTCGCTCAAAATGATCCACCGGATGGACGACCACCAGATCGAAAACGATATTTTTGACCATTTGGGCCTGTGCAAAAAGGTTTTTGCCCCCCAATCCCGTGATTTTGCGGAATCGCTTTTCCGAACGGGCGACATGCTGCTGTCGCTCAATTTCCCCAAAAAAGCTTTCCCGCTGCTCCAATCCGCTGCCGAAATCCTCGGTACGGACTCGGTTTCCGCCAGATCGAACCTCATGGGCGATGTGCAAAAAGACCTGGGCCGCGCCTGTCAATTGCTGAAAAAAAACGGGGAATCGCTCGGTCATCTCCTCCTCGCCTATTCGATAATCCGCAATGATCCGAGCAAATCGGCCTCCTCCGAGCAGACCGTCCGCTCCTTCCTGATCGAAAACTACCTCGAACTCGGGCTGCCGCAAAAGGCCGATTCGCTGGCCGTCATTTTTGAAAAATCGCTGATTGGCAACCCGGACGAGCCCGAATTTGATTCGTACAACGAAGATTTTTTGTGCAAGTATTATTTGTCAAAGCGCGATTTTGTGGCTGCCGAACGCCATTTGGCCAACCATAAATTGGCCCTGACCCGGAAATTCCCCGGCGGGGAGCTGTATTTCGACAAATATTTCTGCAACCAATTCAACCTTTTTTCAACTTGGGGGAAGGCCTCGGAGGCCGAAGCCGCGCTCGAAAACTGGCTCCGGTCGCTCGATTTCTTGGCCGACCAGCGACTGTTCAGTTTTTCCGAAAAAAACCGTTTTGCCTATCTTGACGACATAAAAATAGCCAATAGCTACCTGCTCACGGCCAAAATGGGCCAGCCCGACGGGGGGCGGCCAGTTGGCGAGGTCTATCAAAAATTGCTGAAATACAAATCGGCGGCCTTCCATTCTGGTCAACAGATCGAATCCGAAATCGCCGGATTGAACGACCCCGCAGCGCAAAAACTGCTGGCTGATTGGCGGGCTTCCCGCGATATGGTGGCGCACATGGCCACCCAGTCCGCGAAGGCGGTCGCCGAAAAAGGGTACGACCTGAACCAGATAGCCGAAAATTCGGCGCAATTGGAGCGCGAAGTGGTCGCAAAATCGGCCCAGCTCGGCATTTTGACCGGGCTGCAGAACCTAAATTGGACAGACATCCAATCCGCCCTCCCCCCAAATTCCGCCGCCGTCGATATTTACCGCTTCTATTTCCGCCTCACCCCCGACGATGATTTTGGCAAGATCAGGTATGCCGTTTTCATCCTAAAACCTGGCACGGCGCGGCCCGAAATCCTTTTTTTGGAGAACGGCAACGACCTCCATTCCCACCTTTTTGAAAAATACCTCGACGACATAAAAGCCGGAAAAGCCACCTCGCCGGAGGTTTTCGGGGCTTTTTGGGGAAAAATAGAACCGTTTTTGAAAGATGCGCGGACCGTTTTTGTCGCGCCCGACGGCATTTTCCATCGGATAAACCTCTCGACCCTCGCCGCCCCGATGGCCGTTTTTTGGGTGAAATGCACGAGTTCCGCATCGTCCAAAGTTTGGGCGAACTGGTTTTTCAACCAAAAAAAGAAGCCGCGACCAACCTGATAGCCTGCCTGATCGGCAACCCGAAATTTGACCTGACCGGCCCGGAAACCGCGACGGCCTCGGTCGAAAACAATTTTCGCAGTGCGCTCATCGACGAAATCTGGGCGGACACGACGGCGCGGCTCCGGCAACTCCCCGCCACCCAAACCGAGGTCGATGGCATCGAAAAACTGCTTGCCGACCAGCAATTTTCCACCCAAAAATGGACGGGCAGCGCGGCCACCGAGGTCAACCTGCGCACCGCGAAAAGCCCCCGGCTGCTCCATATCGCCACGCACGGCCATTTTTTGAGATCGCCGAAACGCGAGCGTCTGCTGTTCAACGAGCAGGTCGCGGCGGAAAACCCGATGCTCCGGTCGATGCTTTTTTTCGCGGGCGCCAACAACACGATCCGCCAAAAACAGCTCCCCGACGCGTTCGGCGATGGCGTTTTCACGGCCTTCGAGGCTTCGAACCTCGACCTTCGCGGCACCGAACTGGTCGTTTTGAGCGCGTGCGGCACCGGGCTGGGCGTGATCGAGTCGGGCGAGGGGGTTTTCGGGCTTCAACGGGCCTTCCGCGCCGCCGGTGCCCGCTTCGTGATGACCTCGCTATGGGAAGTCGATGACGCGCAAACGCAGCAGTTCATGCAGGTTTTTTATGAAAATTGGCTAAAAAACGGCCTTTCGATCCCCGCCGCTTTCCAAAAAACACAGTCCGGGCTGCGGGAAAAAGGGATGGCGGCGCGGCATTGGGGCGCGTTTGTGCTGGTTGGGAATTAGGCCAACAACCGATTAGTTTTGCCGCCCGAAACCGGCCAAACGCCGCCGATTGGGTTGTTTGCATTGTAAAAAGAAGCAAGTTGACTGCTTGTGCGTGACCTCATCGCCGCTGTTGAGTCCAGATAAGTCATGCTACAAAAGTCCAGAAAAGTCGTGTCAAATTGGTTCGATTTTAGGAGGATCAATATTTTCTTTAACGAAATTCCGATACTACGCGAATAATTCATGGGCATAGTACCTTGTGGCCAAAAAAGCATGGCACTGACAAAAGCAGAGTTTGACTACTTCAAAGCCCATCAATATTGCGACAATTCCGAGTGCAGCCACCATGGTATGGTCGGGCAGGG
>JANOQP010000747.1:0-1984 GCA_031414895.1 Saprospirales bacterium | reverse complement strand
CGCGGCGGTCGAGGGCATCTTTTTCAGCGGGTCGTTCTGCTCGGTTTTTTGGCTGAAAAAGCGCGGTTTGATGCCCGGACTGACCTTTTCGAACGAGCTTATCAGCCGCGACGAGGGGCTGCACTGCGATTTTGCGTGCCTCCTTTATTCGATGCTCGAAAACAAACTGGACCCAAAAGAGCTGGAATCCATCATCACGGAGGCCGTCGTTTTTGAAAAAGAGTTCGTCACCGACGCGCTCCCGGTCTCGCTGATCGGCATGAACGCGGAGATGATGCAGCAATATATCGAGTTCGTGGCGGACCGTCTTTTGGTCTCGCTCGGCAACGAAAAAGTCTACAACACGGCCAACCCGTTCCCGTGGATGGAGATGATTTCCATTCAGGGCAAGACCAATTTCTTTGAAAAACGGGTCGGCGACTACAAAAAATCGGGGGTGATGACGGACAGGAAGGAACAGGTGTTTTCGATGGAGGCGGATTTTTGAGGCAACAACACGGTCGTGAAAAGAGAAAAATCTATACCTCCCTTTATTCACTTTTTCACAAACCGAGTACTATGAAACAGGAAATTATCACAAGGCTGCACGCATCTTTTGAGGTAAGATTTGAATTGTTGTTATTGAAAAAAGGTGTGGACAGCCAAGCCTTTGCCCGGATCCGGAGCAAAGGCGATTCGGCACTCTTCGGAGGCCGGACGACGAAAGAGGTGAAGCAAAAAATGGGCGTCCCCGAAAACAGGCCATTGGCCGATTTCCTGCCGACGCTGACCATAAAAGCAAAGGATTTTGCGGCGGAAATTACCAATTTCAACGTAAAAAGGGATGACCAGAATGGCGAAAACAGCATTACGAAGGAGCATATCAAGAACAATTCGGACGTGCGCGGGCTTTTGGTCAAAAGGGGCATCAAGCCCGAAGAACTGCCGCCCGATGAGGACATCAAAAAGCTGGAGCGGCGGGTGAGCACGGAGACAAAGAAGGTTTTGAAAGGCGGGCCGAGGTTGAAATGAGCACGTTATTGCGAAAGTCAGGCAAAAATTATGATTGAAAAACTGGAAATATTGCCCACTGCGCTCCTCGAAGCATACTTACAGCAGGTCCCGAAAGGCTTGCCGGAGACTTTCGAGCAATTGCGCGATGCCGATATTTCCACCGAGGGGTTCAGTTTTTATACGTCTGTGGCCTCTGTGTATTCGAGCAAGATAGAGGGCGAGGAGATTGAACTGGATTCTTACGTCAAGCACAAACGGTTTGGCATTGCCTTTTTGCCGGATTACACGAAGAAGATTGACGATTTGTACTCGGCCTATACGTTCGCAAAAAGCAACGCCTTGAACGCGGAAAATTTGGCGGCGGCGCACCAATTGTTGAGCAAACACCTTGTTTCCAAACACCAGCAAGGGAAGATGCGCACCCAAAACATGTACGTTTCCACGCCGGACGGGCGCATCGAATATGTGGCAGCATCGCCTTTCGCGGTGCAACGGGAAATGGAAAAACTTTATGCGGACATCGCCGATTTGCTGGCCGAGGAGTTGAGCGTGGGGGCGGTTTTTTACTTTGCAAGCATGGTCCATCTTGTTTTTGTGAAAATCCACCCATTCAACGACGGCAACGGACGGGCTGCACGGTTGCTGGAAAAATGGTTCATCGCCCAAAAACTGGGGGAAAAAGCATGGTTCCTGCCCAGCGAGCGGAACTATTACGAAAACCACCAGACCTATTACAACAACCTCCGCGCCCTTGGGCTGGAATACGAGGCTTTGGACTATCGGAATGCTTTGCCGTTTTTGTTGATGCTGCCAAACTCAATCGGACAGGCAACTTGAACCATACCGCTAGCGTTGGCGGGGCTGATTTTTTATCTTGAAAAATGGATGTTGGCGGGGATGGCAAAGCCGGGCAAAAAAGAAGGGACCCACTTCCGAAGAAATGAATCCCTGTTTCGTCCACTCGGTTACTTTACTTCGAAGGTAAGAGGCT
>JANOQP010000746.1:0-3782 GCA_031414895.1 Saprospirales bacterium | reverse complement strand
CTTGATTTGCAAAAAATGAACATTCCGCCCCGCTGGGGCTAACCAAAACAGCATCGGTGGAAAGTTCTACCAACATTCCGCCCCGCTGGGGCTACCGGCTGTATAGATACAAATAGGGCAAAACTTCGCGGCGGGGCTATTTTACCTCGCCACAAGTTCAGTTTTCCACAAAATACACCTCCAGCACGCCCTTGTTCTTCGCCTCCACCGTCCCCGCGAAGCGGCAGGAAAAATGCCGTTTTACCCGCTCGTAGGTGGCGGCTGAAATGCAGATCTTGCCCGCTTGCCCGGCCTGTTCGAGCCGGGCGGCGGTGTTCACGGTGTCGCCCCAAATATCGTAGCTGAATTTTTGTTGGCCCACCACGCCTGCCACGACCGGGCCGCTGTGGATGCCGATCCGCGCCTCGAAAACGGGCAGGCCCGCCGTTTCCCGCTCGGTTTTATAGCTGGCCAAAAACCGCTGCATCTCGATGGCGGCCTCGACAGTCCGCACCGGGTTGTCCTCATCGGCCTTCGGCAAGCCGCCCGCGCACATATAACAGTCGCCGATGGTCTTGATCTTTTCAATGCGAAACCGCTGCGCAATCTGGTCAAATTGGCGGAAGCAATGGTCGATTTCCCGCACTAGGTCCTCCGGCGACATTTCCTCGGCGATGCGGGTGAAGTCTTTTATGTCCGCAAAAAGGACCGTCACCAGCTCATATCGTTGGGCGGTGGTCTCGCCCGTCTGTTTCAGTTCCTCGGCCACCTCGGCGGGCAGGATGTTACGGAGGAGGTTCTCGCTTTTTTGTTTTTCGATAAAAAGTTCGGTCCTTTCGTCCTGCAAAGATTGGATCTTGCCCGCCACATCGCGTTCGAGCAGGGTGGGGGCGTTTCGGTTCCGCTCAACGGCCGGGCCACTTCGCTCAACGACGGGCGCACTTGCCATGGACAACGGGGCGGCCTGTTTGACCTGCCCATCCTTGACGACGGGCAGGGTTTTGAGCAGGTCGGTGTAATAATTGTCGCCAATGCCGAGGCTTTTGTGCTTTGCCCCGGTCCGCACGTCGAGCATCCGGTCTTCTTTGTTGATGCGGTCGATTTTGGAGATGCAGGCCATGTTCGTCCGGCTGATGCGCACGAAGCGGTCGGCGGGCAGGAGTTCCTGGAACTTGTTGAGCGTGATATCGACCTGGTGCGTTTCCGTGTCGGTAACGATGATGGACTCGCCGCCGCCCGCCACTTCGAGGTAGTTTATTTTGTCAAAATCGATGCGCAGGAGGCTGCCCCGGTTGTTGATGAAAATGGAATTTTGTGTGCTCGCTGGGCCCGCGATTGGCTCGTTTGGCGCAAGTTGGATGGCATCGTTGAGCTTCGCCGCCATGAGCGCGTCGATGGATTTTCGGAATTTTTGCTGCCAATTTTCCACAAACGGCTTCAACAGGTATTGCACGATGAACCGCCGGTAATCGTTCAACGCGGACATCACATATTCCGGATAGCCCGTCGCCATGACGATATAGGGGATCGGCAGCCCGTTGTCCTTCAACCGGGCGAGCAGTTGGAAGGCGTCGCCGCCGATCAGCTGCACATCCATGAACGCAGCATCGGGCTTCTCGCGGGCGATCAGGGCGTAGGCCTCATCGACGGATTCGGCCCAGCCGACCATTTCAAGTTCGGGGTAAAGGGCGAGTTTTTTGAGCAGCCATTCGCGGTTGTCCGGTTCGTCTTCGAGGAGGATGGTGCGGAGGCGGAGGGGGGTGCTTATGTTCATAAATCGAAATTGTATTGTTTTGGAATGCGGACAATGACCCGTGTCCCGAAAAAACGGCCGTCGGCCAGGGTGAAAATATCGTCCTCATACTGTTGCTCGATCTGGAAATGGTTTTGGGAATTATAGATACGTTCGAGCTCTTTGAGCATTTTGGTGCCGTTTTGCGTCCCTTTCGAGCCAATCTTGGCGGCGGCATTTCGGCCAACACCATCGTCGGTGATGGTCAGGATGATGAAATCGGCCTCCATTTTCACCCCCACCCAAACATGGCCCGTGCCGTTCTGTTTGCTGCGGATGCCGTGCTCGACGGCGTTTTCGACATGGATTTGGGCCATCATCAGCGGAACGTTGATGTCGCCAATGCCCAAAAGCTGTTCATCGGTCGGCATGTCATATTCGAGGTGCTCGCGGAAACGGCATTTTTGGATGAAAAGGTAGTTTTCGGTCAGTTTCAGTTCCTCGCGGAGGGCGTGGAAGGGCTTTTTTTGGCGGCTGTTCTTGAAGATGGTGCTGATGTTCTGCGACAGTTTGCCGACCACCTGCACTGCCTCCTCGTCGCCGACCACCCGCACTTGCAGCCATAGCAGGGCGTTGTTGATGAAGTGCGGGTTGAGCTGGTTGACGATGGCGGCAACCTGCAATTGCGTTTTCTCCTTGCCCAGTTTTTGCATTTCGGCCCGGTTTTTTTCGAGCATGATCTGTTGGTCCTTGATCTGCCGGAGTTGGTGCCACAAATATCCGCTGACCGCCAACAGCCCGCCGATCATCAGCAACCAGAACTTCGGGTTTTGCCACCAAACGGGCGGAAAATAGAACCGCACAACCGCTGGGGCCGATTGTAGCCCGTCCCGTTCGGCGATGACCTGAAAGGTATAATGCCCAGGTGCGAGGCTCGAAAACTCGAAATAACCCTTTTCCACAAACGCCGACCAGGCCGTGTCCTGTTGGAACTTGTACCGAAAATGCACATTGTCCATAAGCAGCGGGTTGATCCCGTGGCTGAACCAGGCCTTACCGAAGGCCGCCCCTTCCTCGCCCAACAGCTCTTTTGAAAAATCAAGAAAGGCCCTGCCGCCCAAAACGAGGCTGTCGATCCGGACGGTCGGCCTGCCCGACGTGTCGCGCACCCAAAGCGCGGGGTCGAAACAGGTCACGCCCTCCGAACAGGCCAGCCAGACCCGTTTTTGGCGGTCCACCGAAATGGCGTTTTGGGAAACACCGCGCATCGTATGGCCCGTCGCAGGGAGGAAAGCGGAAATGGCGGTCGAGCCTTTGTAAAAGGCATCGAGGTCAATCAGGTAAAAGCCCTTGACGGTGCCGACGACCATTGTTTTTTCGTCATAAAGTTGGATGGCGGGAACGAGCGAGCTGCCGATATATTCCCTGGCGACGGGTTTCAGGCGGTCGCCGAGCGGGAAATTTTCAGCCGGGACCATATTGGTTTCGAGAAAAAAAAGCCCATTGTCGGTGCCGATCCAAAGGTTGCCGCGCGGGTCGGCGGCCATGCTCAGCGCACCTGGGTTTTTGGGCGAAACGCTTTTCAGCCAATTGACCGTGCGGCCCGTCCGCGGGTCGTGGCAGGCCATCCCCTCGCTCAACCGGCCCATCCAAAAACGGCCCTGCCCGTCCTCGGCGGCGGTGGCCACGTTTTTCAGGCGCAGCCCTTTTGTGGCATCGATTTTTTCCCAGGCATGGTTGTCGGCAATGTTTGCCCCGTCGGGCAATGCCCAAAGTCCGTTGCCGAAAGTGGCGACCAGCGTCTTTTTGCCGATTTTGGCACGGGCAAAACAGATGTTGCGCACCCCCGATCTTGCCCAAGACTGGCGGCCCTTTCCATCAAAATGGAGGATGCCGCCAGGCGTGATTCTTTCCTCGGCTTGGTCCACATTGAACCAAATGTCCCCGGTGGGGCCGTCCGAACAACTGCCGGGCATGAACTTGGTGACATTTTTAAGGCTGCCGGTGTTCGGGTGCATCTCCAGCCCATCGAACCGGGCCATGCCGGAACTGACGGACGAGACCCAAACCT
>JANOQP010000745.1:0-1644 GCA_031414895.1 Saprospirales bacterium | reverse complement strand
GCTTTAGCCGCCGACTTTTCGCTAAATTGACAAATTATCTTCAAAAATCATCCTGAATTGGCGGTTAACGCAGCCGAAGTGACTCCGATATTTATCCAATCCCGCCAATTTTCACACGAAACGGCGGCTAAAGCCGCCGGTACACGCCTGGGCTAAACAGTTACATTTTGAGATTGAATGTGAGTTTAATTTCCCTGCCCTACCCAATTCCCTATATTTTTTGATGAAATAAACACCGGGCAATTGGCGGTTGCCCAATTTCATGGACATTCGCCGTGCGGGGAAATTTTGCCCCGATATCATCCTTTTTCCACTAAAAACATGAGTAAAAACCCGATTGTCCCTTTTGCGATCTGCCTTTTTTTGGCCTCCGGGCTGATGGCGCAGGTCAAGTTCCGCAACAACCGCTTTGCGAACATCACACCCATCGCCGTCCAACTTGCCAACGCGGCGGAGTTTTTCTCCGACCCCAATTTTGACGCGGTCGAAGAGGAGCTCCAACTGGCCTTCAAGGCCGACGATTTGAAGTTCGTCAAGTCGCGGACGACCGAAGCAACGTTGCCGCCCGCGCTCAATTCGTTCGAAAAGCGGGAGGCCAACCGCGCGTACATGCTCGAATACAAGCTCTACGAACTGGCCCGTTTTGATGACGCTGGGCTGGTGGTTTGCATCGCCCCTGTCTCCGAAAACCAGCACATGAAGGACCGCAACATGATCGGCGCGGATGATGCGATCCTCGTTTTCACGACCAAGGCGTTCGGGGACGCCGAGCCCGAAATGTCCGATGAAGAATTGGAGGATGCCCTCGCCGCGATGCTTTTGGACGTTGCAGTTGAGCGGCCCGAAATCGATTATTCGAAGGTGAAAACCAAAAATTTGACCGAGGCCATCCGCCTGAAAATGCCGCCCGGCGACGGGACGAACGGCGCAAGCGTGGCTTTTCACCCCGATCTGGAGATGTATTTTGCCACTTTTGCTGGAAATATGGTCTATCCGCTCGCCGTTTTCGACAAGCGCGGCAACCGGATCTCGGCCAACGAACTCGAAACGGGATTCGATGTCCGGGGCCTTTGGTACGACTCGAAACGCGACCAAATTTGGGGCAACGGCTACGGTGATTTTGGTTGGTACAAGCTCGATGTGGGCAAAAAACCATCGGCCCCGCAGTCAATGAACATCGAGGACGGCGCGCTCCAGCCCGGCGAAAACTCGGTCGGCATTTATGACCCCATCGAAAAATCGGTGGCCTTTTTTGACCCGAACACGACCGAGATCGCTTATTTTGAATCCGAAAAATATACCGAGAAAAAGCGGCTGGCCCTCAAACCGGGCATCACCGACCCGAAAGTCGCGGCGGACCAACTGGCACTGCCCATCCCGACCGATTACAACCAAACGACCGCCCTCGCGCTCGGCGGCAAAAAAACGGCTTTCGGGCTTTTGCACCTCGGCGACCGCCAGCTAGAATGCTACGACCGCGCAACGGGCGCACTGACCGAGGTCTGGAAACTGCCCGCATTTGATTTTACGATCAACGAAAGCTTCAATGTTGCCTTCGCGAACAACACGCTGTTTCTGTTCGATATCGAAAACCGGGTTTGGGTTGGTTTCAAGTGATTTTTTCTACGGCAACGCTGGCGCGAG
>JANOQP010000744.1:0-11970 GCA_031414895.1 Saprospirales bacterium | reverse complement strand
CAGGGGTTGATTTGAGAAAAGTCGTTTTGCCAACAGGAAAAACGGTCGAAACACGCGAGCAAAAAGGCCGAAAAAAGCGGTGCAAATCGCCAAACCCGGACGATTGCATCATCTGGAAAACCGTTGAAAAACCTGTTTTGGATACTTTTTGGGTAGTTCGGGACACGTTCCAAACAAAGGATTTTGTACTAAAGCCGTCCAATTTGAACCCAAACTCAACAAAAGCAAAAATGGTTGGAGCGAGGTTGTCTGCCAAAAAGACCTGACCCCGGCCTTTCTTTTGAAAGTCGCCAACCAGTTGGAAAACCTGGGCTATGATATTGGCGACGAAACGGAAAAATCCAATTTGGGCGAAAAATTCAAAAAGGCATTGTCCCTTTTTCAAAAAGAAAACCAGTTGCAAACAGGAGGTTTTAATCAAGAAACATTGGAGCTTTTGGGTAAAAAAAAATGATAACCGCTGATGGATATTTCGCAAAATAGTCAATTCCGGCTCGACCGCGCGGCCTTCACCATCCGAAAACACGGCGACGAAATAGCCGAGAACCGAGAATACTGGCTTTCAAAAACACCCATGGAGCGGGTCGAGGCGGCTTGGCACCTGTCCTGCCGGGTTTATAATTTGGACCCGAACGTGCGGAACCCGATGGACAGGACCGCATTTGAGATTCGAAAACGACCAAACTGAATGCGCCAAAACATTTTTGATGAAGACTTTCGGGATTTCATTGAATCCCTGAATGCCGCAGCGGTCGAGTATATTTTGGTCGGCAGCTATTCGGTCATCCTCCATGGATATTACCGGGCGACCGGCGACATGGATATTTGGGTGAAACCGACGGCGGATAATTATCGAAAAATGACCTCGGCGTTCAACCATTTTGGGATGTCCCTTTTCGACCTGAACGAGGCCCGGTTCTTGGACACATCAACGGGCGACGTTTTTACTTTTGGCCGACCGCCTTCTGGGATTGACATTATGACAATGGTAAAAGGGCTTGACTTTGATATGGCTTTTGAAAATTCGGAGTGGTTTCAAACCACCAAGAACTTGAAAGTCCGGTCGCTCTGCCTCGCTGATTTATTGACCGCCAAAAAAGCCGCGAACCGGTCCAAAGACAAAAACGACATTGAAAACCTGACGAAAAAGAAGAAAAAATGAACCTGTCCACCCAACAACTTGCCCAAATCGAACGCACCTGCCGCGCCCATTTCGTGGCCGAATTGCATTTAATTGGCTCTGTTTTGCGCGACGACTTTAGACCAGACAGCGACCTCGATTTATTGGTCGAGTTTGATGTGCCGGAGGCGGTTGATTACCTCGAAAACTATTTCGGCCTGATTGACAAACTTCAAAATTTATTGAGCCGAAAAGTGGATTTGGTCGCAAACCGCCCATTCAAAAACCCGGTTTTTGCCAAACAAATCCGCCTCACGAAAAAACTAGTTTATGGAAAAGCTCCGCATCCGCAAGTGGCTGTTTGACATAAAACTGGCGACTGCGAGCATCGAAAAATTCATGGCTGGCCGCCGTTTTGACGAATTGGATGAAGATGCCGATGAAATCGTCAAACGTGCCGTTGAGCGTGAAATCGAAATAATCGGGGAGGCAATCAACCGGATTTTGATTGTCGAGCCGGACATAAAAATCACTTTCGCCCGGCAATATGTCAATGTTCGGAATGTCGTGATTCATCGATATGATGAAATTGAGGACAAAATTATCGCCCCAATGCTGACGAATTATTTGCCAACCCTAAAAACCGAAATCGAAAAACTGCTTGCCGGGGATTATTTTGATGATGATTTTGCTGGATAAAACAACGACCAACCGACTTTCATAGAAAAACAAAATGACCATATATTTCCTGCTCATCCCGCTCATCGGGGCCTTGTTCATGTTCTTTTTGCGCGGAAATGCCGCCAAGAACACCGCCCTTGCCGTCACCATCGCCAACCTCGCGCTGACCGGTTTTTGCCTCGCCTCCTGCGACCATTCGGCCACGACCTGCGTTTTCGACGTTCCGTGGATCCCATCGGCGGGCATCCATTTCCGGCTCGGCATGGACGGCATCTCGACGCTTTTGGTCTTGCTGACCAATTTGCTCCTGCCGCTCATCGTTTGGTCAAGTTTTCCCAAAAACTTCGGGAACGAAAGCCGCTATTATGGCCTCGTCTTGCTGATGCAGGCCGCGCTGATTGGCGTTTTCACCGCGCTCGACGGGCTGGTTTTCTATATTTTTTGGGAGCTCGCGCTCATCCCGATTTACTTCATCTGCGCAATTTGGGGCGGCGAAAACCGCATCCGCACGACGCTCAAATTTTTCATCTACACGTTCTTCGGGTCGCTGTTGATGCTCGTCGCGCTGATTTTTTTGTACACAAAAACAGCCGCGCCGCACTCCTTTTCGATTGAAAGTTTGATGGCCGTCGCACTTTCCGGGCCGCAGGCTTGGTGGGTCCTGCTCGGTTTTTTCGTGGCTTTTGCCATAAAAATGCCCGTTTTCCCGCTCCATACTTGGCAACCGGACACCTATGTGACCGCGCCGACGGGCGGCACGATGCTCCTTTCGGGCATCATGTTGAAAATGGGAATTTACGGGGTGATGCGCTGGATGCTGCCGCTCGCGCCCGAGGCGATGCGGTCCCTCGTGCCGTATTTCATCACGCTGGCGGTCATCGGCATCGTCTACGCGGCCATCATCGCGGTCAAACAGACGGATTTCAAACGCCTCATCGCCTACTCGTCCATCAGCCACGTCGGCCTCATCGCGGCGGGCGTTTTCGCATGGAACCAAGCTGGTTTGCAAGGCTCGCTCGTCCAAATGCTCAACCACGGCATCAATGTCGTCGGCCTTTTTTTCGCCTGCGATTTGATTGAAAGAAGGATGGGGACGCGCTCTTTGACCTCGATGAGCGGCATCGCGAAGGTTGCGCCGAAGTTTGCCACGCTCTTTTTCATCATCGTTTTGGGCGCGGTAGCCGTGCCGCTGACGAACGGTTTTGTCGGTGAATTTTTGCTCCTCCAATCGGTCTGGCAATACAATAACTGGCTCGGCGCGGTCGCGGGGTTGACCATCATTTTTGGGGCGGTTTATATGCTCCGCGCATTTGGATTGCCAATGTTCGGGGAAAAAACCGCCGAGACCGAGCGTTTTGCCGACCTCGATTTTAGGGAAACCTGCATTTTGGGGGTAATTGCCGCGCTCGTTATCGGCCTCGGTTTTTACCCGCAACCGGTGCTGGATTTGACGGCGGGTGCGACGGCCAAACTGTTGGGGCTGACTTGGTAAAATTCATTTTGGAACCACAACCCTATTTTTGCCCATAAAATCAATCATTTATCCACAAAATTTGACAAAAATGGATTGGGAAGCCCGCATTTCATCCGACCCAAAAATCATGTTTGGAAAGCCGTGCATCAAAGGCACGCGAATCCCGGTTGATTTGATTTTGGAAAAAATCGCGCACGGCATTTCGTTTTCTGACCTGCTCGAAGCCTATCCGAGAATCGAGGTTGAGGATATTCAGGCCTGCCTTTTTTCAAAAAAATGACCCACCTCAATATCGAAATAAAAGCCCGAACCACCCGCCCCGATTTTCTAAAAAACATCCTTTTGGACCACGGTGCAACCTCGCAAGGCATTGACAATCAAACAGATAGCTACTTTCAGATACCCAACGGGCGATTGAAATTGCGCAGCGGGAACATCGAGAACAGCCTTATTTTTTATGAAAGAAAAGAAGTCGCTGGCCTCAAAAAATCAGAGATTGAGCTTCTAATAATTGACCCAAACCAGTCCGTTGCTTTTGAAAAATTGCTCGAAAAAAGCCTCGGCCTAAAAGTCCGCGTCGTCAAGAGCCGCGAGATTTTTTGGATTGAAAACATCAAATTTCACCTCGACGAAGTTGACGGTCTCGGCCAGTTTGTCGAAATCGAGGCGATTGATTCGACGGGCGAGATTGGCGAGGAGAAACTGCGGGCGCAATGCCAGTTTTGGATAGAAAAATTTGGGATAAAACCGGAAGATTTTGTCGCCGCATCCTATTCGGATTTGCTTTCGTGAAAATAGAGGCGGTGACTTTAGGTCACCGCCTCTATAAACCGGATTTGCTTTTAAACAATTGATAATCAATCATTTATAGCCTTTCAAAAAACCATTGACCGTTTCGAAATGACAGCATTACTCATCCTTTTCCTCACGGCACTTGCCGTCCTCCTCGCCGGGCTTTACGAAAAACGCAGCCTCGTCCAACCGCTCGCTTTTGGCGGCACGCTCCTCGCGCTCGGCTCGGCCATCTGCACGATGGTCAATTTTAAGGACCCGTTCATCAATGAAATCCCGATGCTCTCGTTCGGGCCGTTCGCCACTTCGTTCTCGATTGTCGTGCTGGTTTCGATGCTCTTGCTCATCGGATTGGTCAATTATGCCTTCCGCGACCTCCAAAAAACGCTCGGCGACCACCTCGGTTTGATGCTTTTCAGCCTCTGCGGCGCGCTCTGTTTGTTCAGTTACACCAATTTGACGATGCTGTTTTTGGGCATCGAAATTTTGTCCATCCCGCTTTACGTCCTCGCCGGGAGCAAGCGCGACAGCCTCGGCTCGAACGAGGCCGCGCTCAAATATTTCCTGATGGGCGCGTTCGCGACGGGCATTTTGCTGTTCGGCGTGGCCCTCGTTTTTGGCGCGACAGGCTCATTTGATGTCAATGAAATTGCCGACCAAGTGAGCGCGGGCCGCGCAAATACGGCCTATTTGCACGTCGGCATCATGTTGATGATGGTCGGGATGTGTTTCAAAGTGGGTGCCGTGCCGTTCCATTTTTGGTCGCCGGATGTCTATGAAGGTTCGCCGTCGCTCGTCACGGCATTCATGGCGACGATTGTAAAAACGGCTGGTTTTGCCGCTTTTTACCTTCTTTTTAGGAAAGCATTCGATGGCGCGGGCCAATTTTGGGAACCGGGCATCGCCGCCATCGCGGGCATCACGATGATATTGGCGAACACGACCGCCCTTTTTCAGAACAATTTCAAACGGATGATGGCCTATTCGAGCATCTCGCACACGGGCTACTTGTTGCTCGGCCTCCTCGGCGGCGCGGGCGCGGCTTCGAGCGGCCCGATTTTGCTCTATACATTGACGTATTCGATTGCCACGATTTGCGCCTTTGCCATTTTTATCCTTGTTTCGGAACAAACGGGGACGGAGCATTTCTCCGGTTTCGAGGGCCTCGGAAAGCGCAACCCGCTGCTCGCCGCAATCATGGCCGTCGCCGTTTTGTCGCTCGCGGGCATCCCGCCGACGGCCGGTTTTTTTGGAAAATATTTCCTGTTCGTGCAGGCTTTTGAAAAATACCCGTGGCTGATTGTCATCGCAGTTTTGAACTCGGCGGTCTCGATTTACTACTATTTCCGGGTCATCATTTCGATGTATTTCCATGATCCGAGCCGCGAATCGGTGGCTGTTCCTAGCGGTTTTCGTTGGGTCGTGGTCGCGGGACTGGTGCTGATTGCGCTGATCTGCCTTGTGCCGGGGATGGTTTTGGGGATGATTTAGTGGCCTAAAAAAAACCGCCGGTCAAACTTTCGTCCAACCGGCGGTGCGGATATAATTCTAAAAAAATTTCCTACTGATTAGAACGGGCAGCCCTGGCATGGATCCACTTTCGCCGCCTCGTTCGGCTTTGAAATCTCCCGTTCCATTTTGTCCTTGCAACCGAGGATCTTGAACTCGGTGCGGCGGTTCATCTGGTGTTCTTTTTCGGAGCAGGGCACTTGGTTTTTGCAATTGTTCACGTTCACCGATTCGCCAAAACCGCGCGGGATGAGGCGACTGCGCTCCACGCCTGACTTTGTGAGCCAGTTCACGACCGCGTCGGCACGGCGTTGCGCGAGGCGAGAGTTGTAGCTGTTCGAGCCGCGCGAATCGGTGTGCGAACCAATTTCGACAATAAATTCCGGGTTTTCGTCGAGCATTTTTTTCAGCAATTTGAGGTCGTCTTGGCTCTCGTCATTGCGGATATATGCCTGGTCAAAATCGTAATAGATGTGCAGCAAGAAGCCAATTGGTTCATTAACGGTGACATCTTTTGGGCCTTTTTCCCATTTCGGCTTATCGGTAGTGGCGACTGCATCGCCCGGTTTGCCCGGTACGCCAATCGAGGCCAAAACACCATCTTTATAAGGCACGCCGTCCTTCACAGTCCAGCCGTTTCCGAGGTCGGCATTGACGGGTTTGCCTTTTTTGCCAACAATTTTGCCCGATTTCTCGTCATATTTCATGCCTTTCGGCAAATCCGTGAGCGAATAGATCGGTGCTTCAACAATCGGTTTGATCGTTTCGCCCGGTTTTGGCGCATCTGGATTGACCGGCCCGGCGATGTACGGCTGCAAGTTGAGGTTTTCGTTGAGGTTGGTGCTGGTTTTCAGGCCCTTCGTGCATTTGTTCTCCAAAACCTGCGCGATATAGCCCTCTTTTTCGCCCCGGATCTTGTAGCAACATTCCTGGTCGAGCATGAATTTGTAGCGGCCCGAAGCGTCGGTCATCAGCGGCTGCGGGTCGGTTTTTGAACAATCGTTCGTCAACATCACCTTCGCGCCAGTGAGCGGCAGCCCCGTCCCCATATCGAAAACGATGCCCTCGACCTCAAATTTGAGGTCCTTTTTCATCGGTATCTCAACCATCACAGTCTCGCCGAGCTTGACGCCTTTCGTGCAGCCCTGTTTCATCGCCTCCTGAAAAAGCTCCTTCGTGGCCTTAAAATCGGCACATTCCTCGAGTTTCATGTCGAGCGTTGCCTTGCCGTCCGCGCCAGTGATGAGCGAGATGCCCGTCAGGCTGGACATGACCGACGCGCCAGCGATCGGCTCTTTTGTGGCCTCGTCGAAAACAAAAAGCTGGACTGGAGTGGCGATTTTTTTGAACGAATATATATCGTCGCGGCCAACCCCGCCGTCGCGGTCAGAGGCAAAATAGCCGAACGTGCCCTCCTCATTGAACACGACCGAAAAATCATCGTGCGACGTATTGATCGGGTAGCCGAGGTTGACGGGGAGGTTCCATTCGCCAGCGCCTTTTTCCGTGGTGTAAAAAATGTCGAGGCCGCCGAGCCCGATATGGCCGTCCGTGGCAAAATAGAGCCGCCCAGTCTTGTCCATGAACGGGAAAATCTCGTTGCCCTCGGTATTGGTGTTGGGGCCGAGGTTGGTCGGCGGGCCCCAGCGGCCATTTTCCTGTTCGGAAACATAGAGGTCCATCGCGCCGAAACCGCCGGGCATATCGCTCGAAAAATAGAGTTTCGTGCCGTCCGCCGAGAGCGACGGGTGCGCGACCGAGTATTCATCGGAGTTAAAAGGCAGCGATTCGAGGTTGTTCCACGAGTTTTCGCCCTTCAATTGGCCATAATAAACTTTGAGCTTGATAATGCCGTCGTCGCTTTTTCCCGCTTTTCCGTTCAAATAGTTGTTGCGGGTAAAGAACATCGTCTTGCCATCGGGCGAAAAGGAGACCGAAGCCTCATGATATTTCGTGTTGATGGATTTGGCATATTTGTCCGGGCGGCCATACTCAAACTGGAAGCTCTCGTCGTCGCCCTTCTTTTTTGATTCGACAAAATAAAGCTCCGCGAACGGGTTGCCCGTCCACATGTGCTGGCGTTTGACGGCCGAGCCCTTATCGCGGTCGGAGGCGAAAATGACCCCGTTTTTGATGATTGCGGGCGTATAATCGTCCAAATTCGAGTTGAAAGGCACGGAGGCAATCTCAAAAATGCCCGCGTTTTTCGTCATCAGTTCGTCTTCATAATCGCAGGCCTTGGTCAAATATTGGCCACGGACATCGTCCGGCACCTCGCGGGTGAACTGTTCGTACCACTCTTTCGCCTGGTCGCATTTTCCGTTGATCTGGAGCATCCGGCCATATTGGAGCTTGTGGATCGGCTGCGCCTCGGGCAAACGGACGACCTGTCCGAACCAATATTCGGCATTTTCGGTGTCGTTGATCGCGCGATAGCATTCGGCCAACTGGATTTTGGCCTCCGAGTTGTCGTCTTTTTCGAGGACTTGTTGGAGCATCTGGATCGCGCCGAGGTAATTGAGCGCGTCCATTTGTTCTTTGGCCTTTTTCACCTTGCCCGATTGGGCAAAGAGAGCCGACGAAACCAGCGTCAGGGCCACAATGAGGAAGAGATTTCGAGAAAACATGGGTGGTAGAGTAATCGGTTAAAAAAAAGTTTTTAATGATGAATTATAAATGATGAACGATGAATGACGCACGGCATCCCGCCATTCATCATTTATCATTCAACATTCATCATTCAAAAATAGCGCGGCGTGACCACCTTTTTCGTGTGATAATCAAACTCATAACCGAGCATGACCTCGAACGAACCGGCGGAGACCGTCTGGATTTTTGTCAATGAATAATCATAGGCTGCGCCGATGCGAAGGCCGTTTTTGAGATAAAACTGCGCCCAAAAATCAACGGAATCGAACGACGACCGGTTGTTGTCGAACTTTTCGAGCGACGTGCGGAACGACGAGCCGAGCCACAAAGCCTGTTGCAAAAAGAACGAAATGTCCAGGTTTGCCTCGGTCGGTGCGCCGATGTTTTGATAGTTTTTGTCCTTGCGGGCCGAGCTGAACCAGCTCACGCTTTTCACGAGGGCCGATGGTTTGAACACAATGTTCTCTGATCCGAGCGGAATGGCGCCGCCAATCGTGGCATAATAGTGCCGATAGCTTTTCGCGCTGATCGCCGTTGCGGGCGTGTTGATGTTGCGGAGGTCGTATTCGACCAGTTTCGGCACGCCAAAACCGGTGTAAAAACGCTTCGACGAGAGGTAAAGACCGGCACCGAAGTTCGGCAGCCATTTCGTCGGCGTCGGGTCGAACGACGGGTCGTTCAAGTCCACGCGCTTCACTTTTGTCCAGTCGGCGCGCCAATTGGTCACGCCAGCTTGGAGGCCAATGGCAAGTTTGAATTTCCCGAAAGGGATGCGATAGGCATAGCTCAACATCCCCTCCGTCGTGCCGATCGGGCCGATAACGTCGTTGGTGAGGTTGATGCCGACACCGACGCGCTCGTTTTTGAGCGGTGCGTGGGCGAAGAGCCATTGGGTTGTCGGGGCGCCTTCGAGGCCGAGCCATTGTGACCTGTGCAACAGCCCCATCGTGAGGTGGTCATTGCTGCCGGCATAACCGGGGTTGAACGCAATGCTGTTGAACATGTACTTCGTGACCATGGGATCTTGTTGCCCCATCAATCCTGTCCATGATGCCACCAAAAGGGCGACCACGAGCGTCAAATTTTGTTTCATCTCAAATTTACTTTTAGAAATGTGTGTTGCAGGATGAGGGAGGGATTAAAATGATTGCGGGTTGCGGAATTTTCCGGGGCCGTATTTTTTTTTTGAAAATTGGGCAGTCTGCCCGCACTTCATATTTATTTAATTAAAACTATGCCAATTAGGTTATTTTTTGAAAAAAAGGCTGATTTCTCACCTTTTTATCATCAAATAATCATTGTGCGCATTGCCAAAACCATCTTTGAACTGATAAAAATAAACACCGTCCGGCAACCGGTTCCCATCCCAATACCCCTCAAAATTGCCCCGGTAGTTTTTTTCAAAAAAGACCTGATTGCCCCAGCGGTTGAAGATTTGAAGCTCGTTGTCGGGGTATTTTTCAGAGTTTTCGATGATGAACGTATCGTTCGTGCCATCGCCGTTCGGGGATATCCCGTTGTAAAATACGAGCGTGGTTGAAGTGTCTGCGGCGCAATCTACCGTCACCGTCACCATTGCTGAATCGCAAACACCATCCTGGCAAACACGGTACATGAACAGGTCAGTACCGTCGCAGAAACCCATATTGGCCGTGTAGGTGATGCGGTTTGTGGCCGAATCAACTATTGCCGTGCCATTGAACGGGCCAAAAAGACCGTTCGCGGGCAGGATTTCCACCAAAACCGGGAGCGAGGGGGACGGGATTACGTCATTTGCCAAGACCGAAATGACGACGGGCGCATCGAGGAGCGAAACCGCTTGGTCTGGATTGGCCATCGGGGGGACGGGGACGGGCTTCTCTTCGACCGTGATTATGAGTTGGATGGAATCGCAGGCCCCATGTTCGTCGCAGATGACAAGGCAGGCAGTGTCTGTTCCTGTTTGGAGGCCGCTGATTTCCACGCACAAAGAAACAGGGTCAATGTCAAATGTGGCCGATTGGCCCTGCATATTTTGACAAATATTGGTTACCGCGATCATGTCACCGATGAACAGGGTCGGATTGGCGCACCAACTGCCCGTTTCGCCGACCAACAACGTGTCATAAATCACGGCGTTCGAGGCCCGGACCTTGATATAAAACCAAGTCGTGTCGCAAGTCCCGATGGCATCGCAAATGACCGCGCAAGCCGTATCAATGCCGCCGATGTATTTGCCGTAATAATTTACTGCATAATTGATGGGGTCTATCGTGAACTCGGTATGCGCCTGCGTGGGTGGGAAAGTGAACGTGAAAAGATCGACCGCCGCGTTCAAACGGGTCGTGTCGAAGGCATAAACATGGCTGCTCCCCAACGGAATTTCATTGTTCACATAATTTGTCACGCTCGGAAAAAGCACCCGGACATCCAAATAAGTGGTGTCGCAAAAGCCCGTCGAGTCGCAAACGACGAAACAACTTTGCTCCAAACCATATTCGTCGCCGATGGCGCGGATGCAAAGCCCGCTCGCCGTCAGCGTAAAATTGACCGATCCGCCCGGCACTTCGCAGGCGTTCACGACGCTCGCCGGGCCGGTCAAAATATCGCTCAAATCGTAGCAATGTTCAATTGTATCGCCCAATTGAATGGCATATTCAAGCCGCTCGGAACACGCAACATGGACAAAAAACGTGTCACGCGAATTGGTCAATGTGTCCTCCAAAACGACTTCATGAAAACCGCGCTCGAACTGGTATTCCGTCCCTTTTGGGTCAAAACCGAGATTAAAACCGACCATCGATGGGGTATTGAACAGCAATACCGTCACGTCCATCATCGTATAGGCCGAGCCGGGATGGCCGCCCGAAATGAGGAGCTGGGCCGGGTTCCAGACCCAATTGCCGAGCGTGTCCCATTGGTTCATCAGCGCGACGAGGTCGGGAACTGTTTGAAAAGTGTCCGAGTGCATCACACCGTCAACATACCAAGAGTTGAGCAAATAAGGCCCCAAAGTGCCCTGCCCAAACAAATTCGAGACCGTGTAGGCCATCACCGAATCAAAAGCGCAGCCCGCGAACTGGATTTTTCCAAGCTCGCCGTTGTCGTACACATTTAATTTTAGGGTCTGTGCAAGCGGTTTGTCGTCGCAAAACTTTCCTTTGCTGGCGCAATCCGACAGCCATATATCAATGGTGTCGTGTGGGGCAAGTGGCGGCGACAAAAAACTGGACGGATTTTCCGCAAAAACCGGCCCTAAGCCGATGATGGCGAGCAAAAAAACGACTATTGGCCTGGCTGCACGGGATAAATTGATTGCCATTTTGAAAGCGGTTGATAGATTAAAACAATTGGATTCTCTCGTTTTCAGGCAGATGTCGTGGCCGAAAACATTATTGGTTTCAACATATTCTAAAACCATGCCAACCGAGAAATACCGAATTATGAAACTGACCGAAATCAACATTTACCCCATCAAAAGCCTCGGCGGAATCGCGCTCGAAAACTCCGAGCTCGATATGCGCGGCCTCCAATTTGACCGCCGATGGATGTTGGTGGATGAAAAAAACCGCTTCCAAACGCAGCGCGAAATGCCCGAAATGGCCCAGTTCCGGCTGGAAATCAGGCCGCCTTTTTTGGAAATTTATCACAAAGACCGGCCATCCGAACGGCTCAAAACACCGCTCGCCCCCGATTGGCGCAGCCTCGAAAAAGCGATCGTAACAACATGGGGCTGGACGGGCGCAGCCCGAATTTGCACCGCGGG
>JANOQP010000743.1:0-7380 GCA_031414895.1 Saprospirales bacterium | reverse complement strand
CCGAGATGGTCGCCGAAAGGGCCTTCCGGTTTTTTCACGTTTTTCAAGATTTCGCCACAGATCACGAAGTCCGCGTCGCCCGAAATTGTGTAGCCGTCGCGCTTTGCGTACCGAAAACGCCGCCCGCCGAGCATCCCCGCGAACAGCACCTCGGGCAGCCCCTCTGGCAGCGGCATGATCGCCGAAAAGGCATGGCTCGGCGGCCCGCCAACAAAAATTGAGCAACGAAAAGGCGCGTCCGGGCGGGCGTTATATTTCACATGGTGCACCCCGATGCCCCGGTGGAGCTGATAGTGTAGGCCCACTTCTTCGTTCGTAACGTATTGATTTCCAGCGAGTTGGATGCGGTACATCCCAATATTGGAACCCATGATGCCGGGCCGGTCGGGGTCTTCTGTATAAACTTGCGGCATCGTGACGAAAGGGCCGCCGTCCATGGGCCAGCTTTTTATGAGGGGCAATTTGTCGATGGTCGTCTCGCCAAAAAAAATGGGCGGAGGCCCCCAGTTTTTCATCGGCAAACTGGTCAGCGCGGTCATCGGGGCGGACAAATAGCGGCCCGGTTTTTTGAGAAAATTGGCCGGGTCGAGTTTTAGTTCGATGACTTTTTTGACCCGATCGAGGGTATGGCGGAACAGGAAGGCCGTCCGCGCGTTGGTCCCGTAAATGTTCGATACGGCGGGGAAAGGGCTTCCCGCGACCTTTTCGAACAAAATGGCCGGGCCGCCCGTGTCGAAAATCCGGCGGTGAACGGCGGCCATGTCGAGGTCGGGCGAGACTTCCTCTTTGATGCGGAGGAGCTGGCCATCGCGCTCGAGGTCGAGGACGGCGGCGCGGAGGGAACTGTACGGTGCGTTCAAAATCAGTGAAATTTGAAATCAAAACTCAAAATTAAAATAAAAGTTATCGCGCCCCGCGAAGGGCGGAAGGGTGGCGGGGCTTTCTAATTTCGCCCATTATTTTTTCAAAAAAAAATCCATGTTGCGTTTTTTAAAAATCGTTTCGTTGGCCGCGGTCTGTGCGTTGTTGGTTGTTTTTTGCAAAACCGACCCGCCAAAAATTGACCCGCCAAAACTGGTCGAGCCAGCCTATCAGCCCCCCGCCGTCCAGCTTCCCGTGCCGGAATTTTTCGCGGACTCGGCCTTTCTTTTTATCGAAAAACAACTGGCTTTTGGGCCGCGCGTCCCGAACACCGTGGCGCACGACAATTGCCGGAAATACCTCGCCGCCCAACTTTCGCGGTTCGGCGCAAAGGTCATCGAACAGCCTTTTTCGGCAAAAAGGTATGACGGCGTGGAGCTGAAATGCACGAACATCATCGGCCAGTTCCGCCCGGAAAACAAGCGGCGGATCTTGCTCTCGGCGCATTGGGACAGCCGATTTATGAGCGACCACGACCCGGTTTCAAAAGATAAAGGCGTTCCGGCTGCTGATGATGGCGGATCGGGCGTGGGCATTTTGCTCGAAATAGCGCGTGTTTTGCAGAAAAACCCGGCCGATATTGGCCTCGACATCATTTTTTGGGACGGCGAGGACCAGGGGCAGGACAACGGCGGCGACCCCAATTCGTGGTGCCTCGGCTCGCAACATTGGGTGAAGAACAAACATTTCGCGGGCGCACTTTTTGGCATCAACCTCGATATGGTCGGTGCGAAAGGCGCGCGTTTCCCGAAGGAGCGCAATTCGATGGTTTATGCGCCAAAAGTGGTCGAAAAGGTCTGGGGACTTGCCGGGCAAATGGGCTACGGCAACTTTTTCGTTGGCGATTTCGGCGGGCCGATCACCGACGACCATGCGGTGGTCTCCGAACTTGGCGGGCTGCCCACGATCGATATTATCAACCTCCAACCGGGGCAAAAAACCTTCGGGCCGCATTGGCACACGCAGGGCGACAACCTTTCGGTAATCGACAAAAAAGTGCTGCAAGCGGTCGGGCAGACGGTGACAGCGGTGATCTATCGGTCCTATAATGGGACGTTTTGACGGTTTTTTGATAATTTCGGATTGCCAATCCTGAATTTATCGGATAATAATGGAATGGCATTCCAAAAATATCCGATAGTTTTGGAATGTCATTCCGTTATTATCCAATAATATTGCGCTCTGGTTTCCATCAATGCCATTTTCATGTTCAAGCCACGCGAAATATTTCCCGAACTGCTCCAATTTCTGCCCGACAAAAGGTTTTCAATCATCATCGGGGCGAGGCAGGTTGGTAAGACAGCCGTTCTCCGAGCCTTGTTTGCGGAGCTGAAAAACAGGGGGGAGCTGGTCTCTTATCTGACGTTCGAGGACCCGCTCCTTACGGCCGCCATCGACGAACACCCCGAAAAGGTCTTTAATTTTATCGGACCGAAACCGCAAAGGGCATTGGACGGGAAGGCAGGAAAAATGGTTTTTTTGCTCATCGACGAAGTACAATATGCCGCCGACCCGACCCATTTCTTAAAGTTTTTGTACGACACCTATGAGGGCAACCTGAAGGTGGTTGCAACGGGCAGCAGCGCGTTTTATATTGACCAAAAATTCACGGACTCATTGGCCGGGCGGAAGCGCATTTTCAGGCTCAACACGTTGAGTTTCAGGGAGTTGCTTCTTTTTAGGGAACAGGACGATTTGGCCGAAAACCTTGACTTGTTGCGACAAAACCCCGAATTCAGGTCATTGAAAATGGAGGATTTACGGAGCGTATTTTGGGACTTTTTGATTTTCGGAGGCTATCCGGCGGTGGCCTTGGAGCGCGACAGACAGGAAAAAATACAGGCACTCAACGAGCTGAAAAATGCATACGTCAAACGGGACGTGCTGGAAAGCAAGGTCTCGAACGAGTTGAAGTTTTACAGGCTTTTTCAATTGTTGGCCGACCAAACGGGCAACCTTTTGAACAGGAACAGCTTGGGCAAGGAGCTTCAAATGGATGCAAAAACGGTGGACAACTATCTGTACGTCCTCGAAAAATGCTTCCATGTAAGTTTGCTCCGGCCATTTTTTCGGAACCTGACAAAGGAGCTGACCAAAATGCCCAAGGTATATTTTCACGACCTCGGCCTTCGCAACGCACTGCTCAACAGGTTTGAGCACGCCCCGGACCGCGCGGACAAGGGCCAACTTTTGGAAAATTATTTTTTTATCCGGCTCTCCGAAAAATTTGCGGCCGACCAATTGTTCTTTTGGCGGACGACGGACGGCTCGGAGGTCGATTTTATGGTGCGGGAGACCTTTGACAAAGGGGCCGCTTTTGAGGTCAAATGGTCGGAATCAAAAGTGGCGGAATCAAAATATCAGGCTTTTTCAAATGCAAACCCCGAATTCCCTTTGCAGTTCCTGACACAGGAGGATTTTTGGCGATGAAAATTCCTATTCGTTGGATAAATTTTGACAAACAAAGATGCCCCAAAGGCATCCGTCGGAAAACCGGGGCGGCCTAATTTTCCGGCCATATTCTTACAGCAATTTTTTAGTGAGGGGGTGACTTCAAGTCACCCCTCACTTCGACAAATCAGTTTCAGCAAATACCCATTCATCATGCGATTCCTTGCCCTTTTTTTGATGCTCCTCACGGCCAATTTTATGGCTGCGCAATCCGGTTTTGATTTTTGGAAAACCGCCGACCCGGCGCATATTTCGTTCACCCCTGCCAAGCCGCGGGCGCTCACGCCGAGCCAATTCCTCACCTATCAGCTTGATTTTGAGGCAATTAAGTCCGCGCTCCAAACCGCGCCGATGGAGTTTTCGGTCGATGCCAAGGCCCATCCGCTGCTCCTCGAACTGCCCGTCGGCGATGGCCGTGTCGAGACCTTCAAGATCTGGGAATCGCCGATCATGCCGCAAGAACTCAAAGACCGCTGGCCCGGCGTTCGGACCTATGGCGGGCAGGGGCTCCGGTCGACGGGGCTGACCGTCCGGCTAGATTTTACGCTCAACGGTTTTCACGCATTTTTCATGGAAGCGGGCGGTTCTGATTTTTACGTCGAGCCGTTTTATTTTGGGCAAAAGGAATTTTACATGGCCTACGACCGGGCAAATTTTCCGCCCCGCGATGCCAGCCTGCCCTATCCGACCATGATAGACGAACGGCCGGCCGGCTTGCAGGAAATCACGCCCGGCCCCGAGCTCACCGATTTTGGCACGCCCAAAAACCGTTGGTTCGACGACACGGTCACCTTGCGCACCTATCGGTTGGCGGTCTCCGCGACGACTGAATATGCGGAAGCGTTCGACGGCACACAGGCGACGGCTTTCAGCGAGGTCGTGACGGCGGTCAATACATTGTCGGGGGCCTACGAGCGCGATATCGATATCCGTTTTGTGCTGGTCGCGAAACAGGATTTGCTCACCTATTCCACCGCCAACCCCGATCCGTTCGGCAGCGGCGCGACCTTCAACGATGTCGGCTACCTGCTCAGCAACAACGGCCAATTGTCAATCAACCCAAAAATCGGCCTTTCTGGCTACGATGTGGGCCACGTTTTTACGAAATACACGGGCGGCGGTGCGCTCGGCGTGGGATCGCTCGGCGTGATTTGCCAGAACAACAAGGCCAACGGTTCGTCCTCCGATGGTTTCCCAGCGGGCAACAATTTTGTCTGCATCGTCGGGCAGGAAATCGGCCACCAGTTTGTCGGCCAGCATACGTTCAATTTTTGCGGTGGAAACGAAGCCGCTGGAACGGCCTTCGAGCCCTATTGCGGCAGCACCATCATGAGCTATTCGACCTGGGGCCCCGACCTTTATTTCAATCAGGCCTCAATCGAGGAGATCGGCAATTTCAGCCAGTTTCAGGACGCCAATTCATGCCCCGTAAAAACCATCAACGGCAACCATGTGCCAATCGTGACGCTGCCGTACACCGACGGTTTTTCGATCCCGTTCGGCACGCCGTTCGACCTTCAAGCCTCGGCAATCGACCCGGATGGCGATACCGACCTCACCTATTGCTGGGAACAGCACGACCTCGGCCCGCAAACCCCGGATTTGAGCCAGCCGCAGGGCAATTGTCCGCTCTTCCGCACCTTCAAACCGGTGACCACGACGGAGCGGACCTTCCCGAGAATGGCCAAGATCTTGGGCAACAATATCCCGCCGAACGAGGGCGAGGTGCTGCCCGCCGCTTATTCCCGCGCCATGACTTTCAACTGCACCGTCCGCGACAACCGCACGGGCGGCGGCGGCGTGGCCTATGCGACCGTCAAGTTCAAGGTGGACGGCGCGACCGGGCCGTTCCGCGTCGTTTCGCCGAACACGATTTCCGACAAATGGACGGTCGGCGATTTTGTCGAGGTGAAATGGGACGTGGCCAATTCCAACAAACTGCCCGTCAATTCGCAGGTCGTGAACATCGAACTTTCGACCGATGGCGGCCTCACTTGGCCCCTCCTGCTCGCCGCGAACACCATCAACGACGGCAGCCATTATGTGCAGGTGCCGAACAACGTGACCACGAAGGCCCGCGTCCGGATCCATGCGGCGGACAATATCTTCTTTGATGTCTCGAACCAAAATTACAAAATAGAAGCACCCGCCGCGCCCGGTTGGGGCCTCGCCGTCGGGCCGAACAGCGGCAAGATCTGTCTCCCCGGCACCTTCTCAACGACGGTCGAGACGAGCGGTTGGCTCGGCTTTTCGACACCTATCAAGATGTCGGTCATTTCCGGTTTGCCGCCCGGAGCGGTTGCCACTTTTGGCGCGAACGATATTGCCCCCGGCGCGACCGCGGCGCTCGGCATCGATTTCAACAACGTGACGGTGGAGGGCGATTGGCAGGTGACGCTCCGCGCGGTCGCTGGGCCGGACACGCTGACACGGTCGCTCAATTTCACGACCGTTTCCAACGATTTCAGTGCGCTCGCACTCGTTTCCATCCCTGATGGGACGCTCGGCGCGACCATTTTGCCGACCCTCAAATGGGCCGCAACGCTCGATGCGAACACCTACGATTTCCAGTTGGCCACCAGCCCTTCGTTCGGGAGCGGCACGGTCATTTCCTCGCTGTCCGGCCTGACCGCCCTGCAAACGACCCCGACCGCAACGCTCGATTATAAGACGATGTACTTCTGGCGCGTCCGGCCACAAAACGAGTGCGGTTTTGGGCCATGGACGGAGCCGTTCGTGTTCGGGACAGAGGTCCTCAATTGCCAATCGTCGGCGGCGCAAGACTTGCCGAAGAACATCGCTTTTTCCGGAACGCCTTCCATCACCAGCACGATCACCGTGCCGTTCAATGCGACGATCACGGACATAAACATCACCAAAATACAGGGTTTTCACGAATTTTTTAAGGATTTGAGCTTCAGTTTGACCAGCCCTTCGGGCAAAAAGGTCTGGCTCATGCGCCAAAAATGCGGCGCCACGAACGGCAATTTCAACCTCGGCCTCGACGACGAAGCAGCCTCCCCGTTCGAGTGCCCACCAATCGATGGCGACGACCACCGCCCGCCCCTTTCGCCCCTTTCGAGCTTCGACGGCGAACAGGCTTTTGGTGCATGGACCTTCACCATTAAAGATACGGCGAGCGGTTCGGGCGGTGTTTTTGACAATTTTCAGCTCGAATTTTGCGCTTCGGTCGCTCTCGACCCACCGTTCATTGTCAACAATGTCCCGCTCACCATCGACGGCGGGCAAAACACGGGAATCGGCGACGCGCTCCTGCGCACCTCGGACAACAACAACACCGATGCACAATTGACCTTTACGCTCGTCACGCTGCCCAAATTTGGCCACCTCGAAATGAACCTCGGCGGCCCCCTTTCGGTCGGCGCGAAATTTTCGCAGGCCGACATCAACAACGGCAGCCTCCGATATTTTGACTACAACAATGCCGCGCCCGACAAATTCACGTTTGTAGTCAGCGACGGCGAGGGCGGCTTCATCCCGAAAACGGTTTTTTTGATCCAAAAGCTGAACGTCTCGGCCTCCGAACCAATCCAGCCGGCGACCCAATTTGTCCTCGCGCCCAATCCGACGGCCGACCAAACGATGCTCGGATTTGATCGCGCACTCGATTCGGAGGCGCAGGTCACGGTCTCGAACATGGCCGGACAACTGGTTTATTCACAAAAAATAGAACAGGGGACGGTCAAATTACCGATCCAAACAAGTGGCCTGCCGACGGGGATCTATCTCGTGAGCGTCCGATTGGCGGGCAAGACCTTGACAAAAAAATTGCTGGTGCAGCGTTGATTTTTGGTCAAAAGTCAAATTTTAAAAGGCAAAAGTGGGGCGACCTGCTTTTGCCTTTTTTTTGGAAAAGATCATGCACCCGTTTTTTTTTGAAACCGGGCGGCCCTCAAATTCGTAAGTCAGCGGGCAACTTTAAGTATTACATTTACGAATGAACTGATTTGGAACGGTTTTAAAATAAAGGTACAAATTGACCGCAAG
>JANOQP010000742.1:0-3754 GCA_031414895.1 Saprospirales bacterium | reverse complement strand
TATAGCCCCAAACCCAAAAAAACACGGCCCTGCTCGAATTGCTTCGAGCAGGGCCGTTTTCATTTTAGCCATTTTTGTCGGGCAAAAAAACTACGCCCGTTTCACCAAACTGGTCAAAAAAAGCACGACGACCGCCCCGATCGTCGAGGTCAAAATGGTCTGTAAAAGCGGGCTGCCGAAGCTGAAATGCACGCCCATGACCCCCAAAAGCCAGCTCCCGACAAAGCCGCCGATGATGCCGACAATGATATTGCCGACGGTGCCGAGGCCGCGCCCCTGAAAAACCTGGCCAGCCAGCCAACCCGCGACCGCGCCGATGAGGATTGTGATGATGAGTGTTCTTGCATCCATGATCTTGAAATTTTAGGTGAAAAGAATGGTGCGAATAAAGTCAAGATTTTTGAAAAAAAATTTTCCCGTTGCTTACGCCGCACAGCCGTCCGGCAATAGACACCCTGAAAAACATAATGGGCGCCTATTCAACGATCATTATTTTTCATCTACCAAAAACTTTTTTACAAATGAAATCTCTTTTCAACAAGACAGCCCTGCTGTTGGCCTTGTTCGTGGCCGCCATTTCCCAACCCATTTTCGCCCAGGTCGGCGGCAACAAACCGGAGTTTTTCCTCTGGCGTTTCAACGGTGCGCAAGCCTCCCCTGGCCCGGTCGTCAATGGCAATATCATGGGCACCATCCAATGGAAAGGCACGGTGCCAACCAACAAGATCCTCATCGGCGCGGACATCCAGGCGACCTGCACCGGCGCACCGACCTCCACCACCCTGCCCACCCGTTTGGGCCTCCGCACCGGCTCGCCCACCCTCGTCGAGCGGCTCACCATCCTCCAAAACGGCAATGTCGGCATCAACACGACCAGCCCACTTTACCGTTTCCATGTGGATGGGAATGCGTTTGTGAGCGGCGATTTTGGGGTCGGCGGCAATTTCAACGTCGCCGGGAGCATCATCGCGGGCCTCGATGTCATCGCCGGGCGCGACGTGAAAGCGGGCCGCCATGTGGTCGCCGTGGAAAATGTTTCGGGCAAAAATGTCTCGGCGACAGAGCTTGTTTCGTCGAAAAACATGACCGCGACGGAACTCATTTCCACCAAAAACCTGGTCGCGACGGACAATATTTCCGCCCAGTTCCTGACCGTGACCGAACTCATTTCCACCAAAAACCTGGTCGCGACCGAGCTCGTTTTTGGCAAAAACGTGTCGGCCTCCGAAAATGTCTCGGCGGGCCAAAACGTCTTTGCCGCCAACGATATCATCGCCTCCAATTCCGTGATCGGCAACAACCTTTATTCCCAAAACGATATTTCGGCCAACGGCGCCATCGTTGCGGTCGGACTGATCACCGGCGGCGACCTCGCCTCCTCGAACAGCGTCACGGCAAACGGCATTGTCACGGGCGGCACCGTCAATTCCAACGGCAACATGACCGCCGTCGGCACCATTTCGGGCAACAAAATCTGCTCGCAAAGTGCCTCGATCGGTGCGGGCTGCAATGTCCCCGTGGGTTTCCGGCTCGCGGTCGGCGGCGGGATCATCGCCGAGGAAGTGCGCGTCGAACTCTCGGGCGCGTGGCCGGACTATGTTTTTGGTGAAAATTACAAATTGCCAAAACTCGCAGAGCTTGCCGATTATTTGCAAAAAGAGAAGCACCTCCCCGGCATCCCTTCGGCCACGGAAATGGAAAAAAACGGCCTCGACCTCGGCGAAATGCAGCGCCGGACCATCGAAAAAGTGGAAGAACTTTTCCTCCTGACCATCCAATTGAACACCCGCATCTTGCAACTTGAATCAGAGAACGCGGCCCTCAAAACTTCCAAAAACTAATTTCGATGAAAAATCTCTTTCAAAAAATACTTGCCCGCCTAAAAGGAGGGGCCCGCGCCTGGGCGGAATTCAATTTCCGGGCGACCGGCGGGGCAGCCTTTCTTTTCCTGCTTTTTGGGCAGGCATCGATGGCTCAAAATGTCCGACCCGATTGTGTCGATGGTCAAATTTACCTCCGGGTAAAGCCTGGTATTCTGTTCAAGACCGACGACCTCGGCAGGCTGACCGACCCGCGCGAACTGCCTGATTTTCAACAACTTGCGAAAGAAATGAAGGTCGCCGATGTGCGCTGTTCCTTTTATTTTTCAAGAAATGAAAAGCTGTTGCGGACGCTGCGCGTGAAATTTGGCGAAGCCGAAAAGGTCGATTTTTTTATCAAAAAATTGGCCGAAAAAGGCTGGGTCGAGTTCGCAGAACCCGTTCCCTTGAACAAAATCGACCTCACGCCGAACGACATTGGCGACTTTTCCGACGGCATGACCGGTCAATATTCGCTCTACCGGACCAATGCCTTTCAGGCTTGGGACATCACGACGGGCAACCCCGGAATTGTGGTTGCGGTCGTCGATAACGCCATCCAGACCAACCATCCCGACCTCAACGACAATATGGTCGCGGGCCGCGATGTCTCCGACGGCGACAACAACCCAAGCCCGCCCGCGGACTCTTTTTCGCACGGCACGCACTGCGCCGGAATTGTCGCCGCAGAGGGCAATAACGGGATCGGGATTGCCTCGGTCGGCTACACATTGAGCCTGATGCCGATCAAAGCGACGCCCGACGGCGGCCAGCAGAGGTTCATTTACGACGGCTACGAGGGCATCACTTGGGCGGCAACGAATGGCGCCAACATCATCTCCAATTCGTGGGGCGGCACCACTTTTTCGGCAACCAACCAAACGGTCATCGACAATGCCCGCGGCCTCGGCGCACTCATTGTCGCCTCGGCCGGCAATGACGGCAACAATGCAAATGCCACCGTGCCGCACTATCCGGCTGCCTATAATGGCGTGATCGCTGTCGCAAATACCCGCATGGACGACGTTCGGGCGGGGAGCAGTTGTTCGGGGGCGTGGGTGGACATTGCCGCGCCCGGTTCGAACATCCGAAGCACCATCCCGACAAACAATTATGGCCCAAAAAGCGGCACTTCGATGGCCGGCCCGTTCATCGCGGGCGTTTGTGGCCTCATCATGTCGGCCAATCCCGCGCTCACTTTGGCGCAGGTCGAGGCCTGTTTGGAAAGTACGGCGACCAATATCGATGCCGAAAACCCGATGTTCGTCGGGCAGCTCGGCGCGGGTCGGGTGGATGCTTTCAACGCCGTCCGTTGCGCACTTTGCGCCCCAAATGCGACCATCAACGATACCTACACGGGGCCAAAACTCGAACGCTCCGACTGGATCCGTTGCGCCGCCGTCATCCCCGAGGACCAACCGGGACGGCCAGTCGAAGTGGTGCTCGATGCTGACAATTTCATCGTCCTCCGTCCCGGTTTTCATGCGGTGCACGGGTCGATCTTTCGGACGCAACTTGACGGTTGCGGCGGCGCAATCGTTGGCGATGACCCATCTGAACATGTGGGCGACCGCGCCGAAAAGGCTATTGAAACAATAGTTTTTGATAAAAAACAACCGATTTCTGCCTTCCCGAACCCGACCGCCGGGGCCGCAACCATCCGTTTTTCAATGGAAAAAGAAGGGGCGGCAACGCTCCGTGTGTTCGATGGTTTTGGGAAATTGATGGCCGTTCCGCTCGACAATCAAACCCTGCCGATGGGCGAAAACGACCTCGAAATCTTGACCGAAAATTGGCCGAACGGGTTTTATACCATCCAAATTTTGAGTGGGAAAACCGCCCGCTCGACGCGGTTGGTGGTCTTGAAAAATTAAATTCAAGTTCAAGTTCAAAAT
>JANOQP010000741.1:0-4799 GCA_031414895.1 Saprospirales bacterium | reverse complement strand
TCGTTGAGTTTTGAGACCAGTTGTTTGGCCTTTTCGAGCATGAAAGTGAACCGGTAATGCGGCACGGCCACGCCCATCGACGACGTGACGGAATCGAAACCGCCGCCGCCCGCCGCTGCCTGCACGAGTGCCATCGGGTCGATCGGCGGCTCGAAAAGTGCCAGCGATTGCTCGATGCCGAGGATGTTCAGGCAATGCCGGATCTTGTAGAGGCGGTCTTCCACGCGGTCCCAATATTCGATAAATTGCCCGTTTTCCGGCGTGAAAAAATACGCCGAGTTCGTCAATATCGTGTCGTGGACGATGCCCATCGCGCCGATCTTGGCGATCTTTCTTGCCGCCAAATTCGCGGGCGCGGCCATCACGGCCCTCCGGTTTTCCATGTTGAGCAAAGCCGGGTTTCTTTTGTTTTTGCCCAAAATCTTTTTAAAACCGTCAAAATCGGTCTCTTTTTCGGGCAAGACCTTCCTGCCGAGGTTCTCCGGTTTTTGCCCCAAAAGGTCGTAGGCCAGCACATAGAGCATCCGCGCCTCGTTCAGGCTTTCCATCGTGTACTGCCTAAAAAGCATATCGCCCCAATCGAGCAAATTGTCGATATAGTTCATCACGATCGCCTTTTGATAGGCCACATTTCGGAGCGCAGCGATCGCGTGCGGGTCGAACGGGTCGTTCATATAGGCCCCATATTCAGCCGTGCGGTTGCCTTTTTGGACTGCCTCGAACGGCAGGAATTTCCAAAAACGCTGCACCTCCGTCGGGTCGTAAATGTGCTCGTACCAGGTTTTGGCCAGCTCAAATTTTTGGTTCGCGTTGAAATAATTGGCCAGCAGGTGCGGCGCGTGAAAAAAGATCTCCCAATAATACTGCCCGTTCGCGCTGTCAAATTCGAGCGTCGTGCCGATCGGCCATTCCTTCACTTTCGTTGAAATGATCTCGATCGTCGTTGGGTTCGACGAGCCGGCCACCGTGTTGAACAGCGGAACTTCGTCGATTTCCTGCGTCGCGAGGCTCAAAAGCCCCGGCAGCCCGCCAGTGAACAGGGCCTGGTTGAGCTTGTAGCCCGTGCTCGTCGTCAGCCGGATAATGTCGAACGGCACGGCATCGACCTCGTACGGCACCGCGTTTTCGCCGGGCGCGAGGCTGTAATCGATATAAGTGCCGTCTTTGAAAAGGAAAAGCTTGGTCGGCGTGTTGAGCGCACCGTCGAAACCGCCGCCCCAACTTGGCGGCAAATTGCCCAAGTTCCCTTTGATGCTCCGCATCGGCGGCAACTTGTCGGGCGCCATTTCGCCCGTCAATTTGACGTATTTGTTCTTCGCAAAAAGATAGGCCGCGCCCCCGAGCGAGAAGGCCGAGTCGATCTTGCCAAGTCCCCAAACGTCGTTGATCTTCTGTTTTTCGGGCAAATTTGTCCAATTTATCTGCGCAAAACTGTCCGGGATCGAATCCATCGCCGCAAATTCGTCGCCCCTGAAAACCAAAAATACTTGCCGTTCGACCTCCGCCGCCGTGTCGCCGATCACCTCGCCATCGGCATCGAGGATGGTCGCGCGGTTTTCCGACGGCACTTTTATTTTGTACGCGACCGCCGCCGAAAAACTTTCGTCCTTCAACATCTGCGGCTGCCCGTGGCGGTTCATATAGCCCGCTTCAAAATAATCGATGTCGTTGTTCAGCGGCTGCACCCATTTTATCGCCATATGGCAGGCCATCGTGTGGCCGTGCGAATGGAGCCAAAGGATATCGCCCCAAACGACCGCCGCATGGACGGTCAGGGCCACATAATTGGACGGCACGGCCTCGAAACCGAACTCGTTTTTGAGCAGGTCGCCCAATTTTCCCGGCTTCGGATAGCCATCATTGACCGTGTACGGGGCCTTCAAATCGCAGCGCACATAGCTGTTTTCGGCCACCAAATAGAGGTGCTTTTCCCAAACAAAGGCCGCGTTCACGCCCGTCAAAGTCGGTAAATCAAAGTTTTTCGGGTAGCCCGCATCCGGGAACTGCCCGATCGTTTTGCCCTCCGGCGTGTACCGGTAAAACTGGTTGCCGCTCAACAAAAACAGCTTATTGTTGAGGTAATAGGCCGCATCGACCCCTTTTTCGACAATATTTGAGCGGGAATTGCCCCATTTCGACCGGATTTCGAGCGGCGTGGAAATTTCGGGCGAGGCCCAAAACTGGCTTCCCTTGAAAAAATACGACTGTCCGTCGTTGCCCAAAAACGCCGCATCGAGGCCCGCCACCTTCGGCAGGTTGTCCGTGTTCTCCGACAGCTTTTTCGGGTAGCCAGCGTCCACGAAATCGAGGCTGGCGCCCGAATATTTTACATAAAAATCGCCCTTCGTCAGGAACAAATTTCCGTCGCGGACAAAAGCCGTGTCGATCGAGTTTTGCTCGTTGAAAGCGTTCGGTTGGAGCCACCAATGTTCAAAATTGTCGGCCTGTTTCGCCCAAACATCGTCCGTGATGACCGGAAATTCCGCCGGGATCGGGCTTTGTTTCACCACTTTTTTCCCTTTGAACAGGAAAAGCTCGTTTCCAAAAGTGAACGCCGCATCAAAAGTTGCTGCCGCTTTCGACTGTTTTTTGACCTTCGGCGACTGCCCATTTCCGGTCGCGACAAAGGCCACTTTGAACATATTTTCGGGCGTGTGCGCCTCCTTTATCGTCTTGCCCGAGAGCGAAATTTCAAAACCTTTGCCCGGGTCGTGGTGCAAAAAAAGCGTGTCGCCCAAAACATAGGCCCCGTCGATTTTATGCCCCAAATACTCGGCCCTTTTGCCCGCCGCGATGGCCACGCCGAGGTCGTCGCAGAGCGTCGCGAGGCTCGCCGGCTTCGGGTAGCCGGGCGCAATTTGTTGCAAATTGTCGCCCGCATATTTCACGAACTCCTCGTGGTTGAACAGATAGACATTTTTATTCAATGAAAAAGCAGCCGTCAAGGTCCCTTTTTGCGGGTCGGTGAACGAGTTTTTGACCTTGCCCCAGCGCGTTTTTACGTCCTCCGCGCCCAGTTTTCCGTCCAGCATGAACTGGTTGTTTTTGAAAAACAAAACCTGTCCGCCCGGCGTCCGAACGCCCGCATCGAAACCGTCCCAGCCCGCCGCGACCACCGCCGAGAACGGACTTGCAGGCCCTGCGAAAAGCCCAAAAAAGCCGCCCCAAAACGGTTTTTGGCCCAACGTTTGGAGCGTGTGCGGCCCGCCTTTTTCGGAAAAATGATAGCTGCTGCCCGAAAAAACGACCGCCTCGCCGCCGCTGAAAACGAACGTCAGGTTGCCGTCCACAAAAGCCGTATCGACCTTGTTGGTCGCGCCGATCTTGTTCGGCACATTGCCCCAACGCGACGCGATCGGCATCTTTTTGTCGAGGTCTTTCGAGCTGGCAAATTCCTTTCCGGCGAAGAAAAAACGCTCGCCGTCCGGGGCCGAAAATGCCGCGTCGATGCCCGGCCATTTCGGCAGATCGTCTTTGTTGGTCGCCAAAAGTTTCGGCCCTATGGTCAATTTTGGCACCGACGGTTTTACCAAAAAACTGCCCCCTTTGTGGTCGAAACTGAACCATGGCCCCTCGATGGAATTTTCAAAAGTGCTCAATTGCACGACCCTTTTGGCCGAAATCTCCTCTTTTTGTGCAAAAATGCTCCTGAAAACCGCCAACCCCCGGTTTTCAAAATCGGGCTTGGCCGCAACTTTCGTGTAAAGTTCGGGGGTCAAATAATAGGCGTTGTTCGCCTCGATCGACCCCGCCGGGCCGTATTTGTAGCTGCAATTGATGATGATGTTTTCGTGCGCGAGGTTGTCCATTTTCTCCGCATTTTCGACAAAAAGCTCGAAGCTGGCAATCTCCGTTTCCTGCACGATTTCGGTGTCGAGCAGCTGCGGCGAGGCCCATTCTTTGTTGAGATTGTAGAACGAATAACTGATCTTGACCTGATGGATCTTCACCGCCTCTTGGGTGGATTCCTCCACGCCGTCGCCCGTTTTTCGGGTGACAATTTTCGCTTTCGAGTTGTCCTTCAACGTCGTCTCGACCTTCGCCCAAAAGACAAAGATCCGCCCGAACGCATAGACCGGATAGACCCGTTTCGCGTCGATCATGTTGTTGAACGGCAGCCACGGTTGCCACGAAACGTTCTTCGTGCTGGCCCCCACGAACCGCGCCGTCCGGTAATAATAACGCGGCGGCTCGGCCTTCGTATAGCCAAAAAGGATCAGCCGTTGGTCGCCGATCGCCGCCTCGTCGTCATAAACATAGCCGCCCGCGATCTTCAACCGCGAGACCTCCGTGTATTCGTCGAGGTACTTTTTATAGACCCGCGTCACGGCCTCCTCGGTCACGTCGTTCTGCAAAAGGTCGTCTTCGAGGGCCTTGAAAGCGGGCGTTTTTGTGTCGCGAAGCTCTGGCCGGATATAGTTTTCAGGGTACAAAAACACCTTCCGGTTGGCTTCCCAGACGCGGTAGTTTTTCATCCATTGCCACCATTTTTTGAGCTGCGCACGGGTCGCTTCGTCGCCCTCGCCTTTCAAATTGACGGTTTCGAGGTTCACAAAATAACGGTGGAAATAAAGCTGCACCGCCGAGATCGCCTCCACGATCGGCGAGGTTTGCCCGCAACTGCCCATTTCGACATCGATCAAAAGCAGCTCATAAAGGTCCCGCGCATCGCGAACATCTTTTGTTTTTGCGACCACGAACGGCAACAGCGCGTCGCGTTTCAGCACATTTTCAGCATCGTGCAATTTTTTGGAAAGCACGGCCCAATCCTTTTCGCTGTTCGCCTCGCCCAAAAAGCG
>JANOQP010000740.1:0-5450 GCA_031414895.1 Saprospirales bacterium | reverse complement strand
TTTTTCACACAATGTAGGGGCTGATAAAGTGGTTTTTGGTCGTAAGGTGTTAATTGAGCAGCTAAACGGTGCAGGAGGAGTTGCTGACGGCGATGACATTATTCAATATCCGTTTGCAAATAGTACTGGACAATATACTTTAACAGCGCCGAGTGGCGTTGAAACGATAAGCCTTTCTGGTAAGGGTTTTATAGGCTATTACGTAGGAGGAACGCACAAATACCGAATATTTAAAAGATCAGCAAACGAGATGATTTTAAGTACCGCTGATGGAAACAATGGATTCGAATGGTGGTTTGCAATAGTTGATGTTGTTGAAGTGCTCACAGATAGCAAGAACCCAAGTGGTTACATCAAGGATATGCGTCGACGTGATCCTGAGCTCTCGAAAGGGTGGGTGCAATTTGCCACCCCCCTTTCAATCCCAACTTTGGGCGGGCGGCAAAAAACAAACTGTGCCAACACAAAAAGCATTTTTCGGATCATTCAATCCATCCCATCGGCGAAGGCCGAACCTTTCAAACTTTGGTTCGCACAGGTCGGGTATGAGCGCGTGCTTGAAATAGAAAACCCCGAACTCGCCGCAACACGCGCCCGCCAACTTTATCGTGAAAAAGGGTATCCGGATGAATGGATTGAAATGCGCCTGAAAAGCATCGAGGTCCGTGGCAAATTGACCGATGAATGGAAAGACAGGGGCGTGAAAGAAGGCATCGAGTATTCCATTTTGACAGCCGAGATTTCCCGGGCAACTTTCGGCCTCGCCCCCAATGATTACAAAGAGGTCAAGGGCCTGAAACGGGAGAACCTCCGCGACCACATGACCGATCTTGAGCTGATATTCAGTATGCTCGGTGAGACTTCCACACGAAACAAGGCCATCAAAACAGATGCGCAGGGCTTTTCCGAAAACCATGAAGCTGCGCTCGATGGCGGTTTGGCCGCTGGAAAAGCCCTATCCGCCTACGAAGGGCAAACGGGCGAAAAGGTGGTTTCCGGGCAGAATTTCCTCCAACAGATCAAGGCCGCAAAAGGGCCGAAGCAGCTTCCGACCCCCCCCGAAAAGGATGGGGAAGCCTGACCATACCCGCTGGTTTCGAGTTGATATTTTATCCGTGAGCCTCTATGAAACCCTCCATTGCCTCCGTGTTTTAAAAGTGCTCGGCTGGAAATCAGAACAATCAAAAAAATCATCGTTCAGAAACCTACTGTATCACCACCACAACCACCGAGGCCGACAAACTCACGCACCCATTCGCCGGGTCAACAATCCTGACCGTATAAGTGCCGCCCTGCGAGACTACTGGGTTTTGTTTTCGACTGGCAAAACCAGACGGGCCGGTCCAATAAAACTTCGCATCCGGGACGGTCGTCGTCGCAAAAATTTGGGTACTCGGCAGTGCGCAATCGAACTGTCCGCCCGTCGCCTCGACACTTGGCACGGCATCCTGCAAAAAAACCGAGGCGGTCGCAGACTCCGTGCAACCGTTTTCTGGGTTGGTCGCCACGACGGTGTAATCGCCCGGTTGCTTGGTGAAAGGCTGCTGGAAATTGCTCGAAAAACCTGCCGGGCCTGTCCATGCGAAGGTGCAATTTTGGACACCTGGCGTGGCATTCAACCGTAAAATCGTGTCCTGACAGTTCAAAATGCCGCCGTTTGCGGTCAATGAAAAATGCGCCGTGTCCACCCCGACCATCGCCGAATCAATCACGAAACAGCCCGTCGCCGGAATCATCGCCCGCCCAAAATACGTCCCCGGCACGCCGACCGTCGAGGTTTGAAGCACGGAGGTGAAGGCCGCCGGGCCTGTCCATGACCAACTTGTGCCGGGCGTTGAGGACTGTCCTGTGATAAACGGAAAGGCATTCCCGCAGGTGATGTCCGCGCCCATTGCGTCCACGTTTTGGGGCAATGGGTTGACCAAAACGGCGGTCGAGGCGGAGGCTTCGCAGCCAAATTCGTTGGTCGCCGTCACGCTATAATTGCCCGAATATGCCCCAATTATTCCCGGAAAAATCGGGTCGCTGCCATGCGCCGACCAACCGCCCGGGCCCGACCAATGATAGACAAGTCCGCCCGTCGCGTGGAGTTTCAAGGTGTCCATTGCGCAAATCGGGTCCACATTTGCGACAGCGGTCAACGGCAGCGGATGGACGGTAAGCGAGAAATTGCCGGTGGCCGAACAGCCCTGCCCATTGGTTGCGGTGACTGCGTAAATGCCTGATTGTGAGACGGTTATGGTCTGCGTCGTTTCGGTTGTTGACCAAACATAGGAGCTTCCGCCGTTCGCCGTGAGCGTCGCGGTCTCGCCAAAACAGCGCGTTTTGGCGGTGCCGACGACAGCGACCTCATTGATGCAATCCGTGTCGTAACAGTCCACGAGGCCGTCGCCGTCGTTGTCGATGCCGTCGTTGCAAAGCTCCGTGCAGGCCGAAATGGCGAGCAACGTTGAGGCCGTCGCGGTGCACCCGTCCGCATCGGCGACGGTCAAAAAATACGCACCGTCCATCAGCGCGGTCGCGTTGAAACGGACGGGATTTGCGATCGAGGCGGTGTAGCCATTTGGCCCCAGCCATTGATAGGTGATGCCGCCGGAGCCGTTGAGTTGGACGGTGTTGCCGAAGCAATACGGGCCGCCGTTCGAGGCCGCCGCGCTGGGCCGTGGATTGACCAAAACTTGTAGCGTGTCGATGTCAAAACAGCCCGTCTGGTCGGTCACGGTGACGATATATTGGCCGGCCATGACGGTCGTCGCTGAGGGGCGGACGGGGTTTTGTTGGTTGCTCGCCCAATTGTTCGGCCCATGCCAATTGTACGAAAACGGCGCCGTCCCGCTCATCACCGCGGCCGTGAACTGGATATTTTCAGCGATACAAAACGGGTTCCCGCTCACCGAGGTCGTCGCCGACGGGGCCGTGCCGACCGAAAGCGTGGTCGAAGTGGCCGCCGTGCAGCCGTTCGCGTCGGTGATGGTCAAAAAATATTCGCCCGACATGGCGAGGGTCGAATTGCCGCGGGCCGGGCTTTGGTCTGTTGAGGAAAAACCTGCTGGGCCTGTCCATGAAAACTGGTATGGCTCGACGCCGCCCGTCGGCACGGAGAGCAATTGGATGGTTTCGCCCGCACAAAATGGGCCATTGTTCGATGCCGAAACCTGTAAAATGGGCGGCAAAAAGATACTCAAACAAGTCGTCGGCGGGGCGCAGGAATTGGTGTTCACCATCGCCGTGATGTCGTGCAGCCCGTCCGAAAGTTGGGTCAGATCGACCACGATGACCGTCGTTGCCTGCCCGCTCAAAAGGGCCGTGTGCGACGAGTTTCCATCGATAAACCATTGATAATCAACCGCTCCGGGGACGGGGGCGATGGAAAAATTGTGTGCCGCATCGGCGTGGCAGAGGTTCACGGTCGTGTTGATCTCCACATCCGTGGTGGCGTTTATGAAGCTGCCGTCCGCTTGGCCGATGCTCACCGTATAAGTCCCAACGTGCGGGGCCTGTGCGTTCGGGATGACGGGGTCTTGAACACTTGAGGTGAAACCATTTGGGCCTGCCCACGACCACGAGGTGCCGAATTTTGAGTACAAATTGATGGTCTGGCCGAGGCAATATGGCCCCGTGTTCCAGGCATTCCCGGTCTGGGCAGAAACCCGAAATGCCCCGCATAGGCAGAGCATTATCAGGAAGATTTTTGTTAAAAAAACACCCTCGCGAGCGGTAGTGGATTTCATAAAAAATGGATTAGAGTGTCCGTTTTGATCAGAGGGATTTTATGTCGCACACTACTTTTTAACACATAGTCACATAGAAAATCCACATAGTGATAAAAAGCGGTGAATGCCTTCAGCTATCTTTTCTATGTGAAATTTCTATACGGCTATGTGTTAAAACATCGTGCGTTGTTGATCAATAAGAGATCGGCCCAGGTTTCGCCGGCGCGGGCAAAACAATCACCTGTGCCGAAGCCGAGGTCGTCGTGCAAGGGAACAATTTGCGGGTGACGATGACCCGGAACCAAGTGCTCGTCACCAAATAATTGGCCGTGTAGCTCGATGCGGTCGCGCCCGTGATGTTCGTCCAAGTGCTGTTGTCGGTGGACAATTGCCATTGGAAATTGAAATCGGAGGCCGTCAAACTGCCGTTTCCGGTCAAATCTGCCGTGACCGTCGCGCTCAAACCGGGGCAAATGGCGGGCGGTGGCGTGACCACAACGACCGGGTTCGGGATGACGGTGACGACTTTTTCGTTCGAGGTTGCCGCGTCGCAACCGACACCGCCGCAGGAATAGGTGGCCCGATAGCGGCGCGTGGCGGTGAGCGTCCCCGTGTTCAAAATCGCGGCATTTGCGCCAGCGATATTTTCCCAAAGGGAGGTCGTGGTGTTGAAAAACTGCCATTGGATGGTGCAGCCGCCGGTGCCGTTGTTCACGGTCGCCGTCAAATTCGCAGCGCTGCCGGAGCAGATCGTGTCATCCGCGGTCGTCTGCCAGTCGATCGTGATGATCGGGTCGGGGACAACGGTGACGGTCTGCGTGTTCGAGGTCGCCTGGGCGCAACCGCTGCCGGTGAAATTCACCAAAAGTCGGTAATCGCGCGTCGTCGTCAGGTTCGTCACGACGAGCGTTGCGACTGTGCCGCCGGGCGCGCCGAGGTTGGTCCAGGTGCCCGAGTTGTCGTATTGCCATTGATAGGTGACTGCGCCCGTGCCGCTCACGACCGAGGAAGTGAGCGTCGCGCCGCCGCCAGAACAGATCGCCGTTGCGCCAGCAATGGTGACGGTCGGGGCTGCTTTTACCTTAATTTCGACCACATCAGAGGTGACCGGGTTGCAATCCGTGCCGTTTTGCGAGACAATCACGCGATACCATTTCGAGCCGATGGCCGACGTGACGGGTGCGTAAGTGTCGCTGTTCGTGCCGATTGCCGTCCATGGGCCAGTCGCGGAAGTACCGCTCTGCCATTGGTAACTGAACACGCCCGTGCCGCCCGTTGCCGCGACCGTGATGCTCGCCGGGCCGTCCACGCAGACGGTGTCGCCGACAGGCTGCGCCGAAATAACCGGGTCGGCCACCACGACGGAGGTCTGCGAATTGGAGGTTGCCGTTTGGCAATCCACGCCGCTGCGGGCATACGTTGCGCGGAAATAAGTCGTGCCGACTGCAGCGCCGTTGATGGTATAGGTCGTCGAATTGGTGCCAACATTCGCCCACGGCCCGCCCGCCGCTGCCGACGATTGCCATTGGATGGTGCTGCTGCCGGTGCCGCCACCGACCACTGCGGTCAATGTATCGAGGCCGCCGATACAAATCGGGTTCACCCCGGAAATAGAAATGGTAGGATCGGGCACGATGGTCAAAATGACCGGGGTCGCCGTGACCGTGCCGCAACCGGAGCCGCCGATGGTCACGCTGACGCGATAATGCGTCGTCGCCGTCACGCCCGTCACGGTCA
>JANOQP010000739.1:0-7097 GCA_031414895.1 Saprospirales bacterium | reverse complement strand
CCCGCTGCTCAAATTGGTGATCACGCCCAAATGTGCATAGACAGGCATGACGTTTTTGAGTGCACCGTTGCCAAGCGTCGCGTCGTAAATAATGGTCACCGTGTCGGTCATCACCGGGAAGACCGGGGTGCAAGAGATTTGTGCTTTTACTGCGCAAACCATTGATAATGAGGCAATTAGGGGGAGGAAAATTCTTTTCATGGTCGAAAATTTAGGTTGGTTAAACCAATGGGGGCGAAAATAGTTGATGGATGTTTGCGGTAAAGAAAAATGTGTTCGGGCAGCGGGGTTTTCAACGATTGGCCACCTAATTTTGAATTCTGAAAAAACAGAACACGATGAAAAAAAACATGGTCAAACATCTTTTCGACCTCTATTTGAGGTTCGACCCCAATTTTCAGGCAATAATGGAAGTTGAATACCCAAAACTTTCGGAGGCCGAGCAGCTTCAGTTATTGAAATTGTTGAGCGAGGATTTCCATGGCGTAGTGAAGGGTTTGCGGAACATGGAGACCGAAGGGGTGTTGGCTGCCGCCTGATTTTGGCTTGTCCCTTTGTCAGTTCGCTGTGTTCACGCCGAATTCCGCGCCGCATTGATCACCCCGAACATCGCCCGCAAAACTATTTTTGAATAAACACTTTCGTCGGCTGCCGACAGTTCCGGGTCGCCCAGTTTTTGCAGCGCAAATTGTTGGATCACCGAGAGCGGCAGCACGATGTTTTCCCGCAAAAGGATGCTCTCGCGCGATGTCGGGTTGGCCCCGAGGAGTTCGGTCTGCCCAGTCAGGGTGGCGATCTCGGACTTTGTTTTTTCAAATTCGGCCTCGACCATTTTCCAGAAATCGCCAAACTCCGGGTTTTCAGAAATATAGCCGGTCAATAAAAAATTACTTTTCGACAACGATTGCATCGAATTTTCGACGAGCGTCCGGAAGAAAAGGGAGTGGCTGTAAAGTGTTTTCAGGTCGCTCGATTTTCCCAGTTCCCGCCATTTTTCGAGTGCGCTGCCGAGGCCGTAAAAACCGGGGACGTTCTGCTTCATTTGCGCCCACGCGCCGACAAAAGGGATGGCGCGGAGGTCCTCGAACCGCAATTTTCCGTCGCTGCGGCGGGCGGGCCGGCTGGCGATGTTCGAGTCGCCGTACCATTTCAGCGGGGTCATTTTTTCGAGATAAGGGACAAAATCTTCATGGTTTTTGAGGCCGAGATAGGTTTCGTAGGCAGCGCCGGCGAGCTGGTCGGCGGTCGATTTTTGCTTTTCCTCAAAATGCTCCGCGCCAAAAACCGCCGTTTCCAGCCCAGCGGTGAACAACCGTTCGGTGTTGTAGATCGCCGCCTGAACCGTGCCGTAGGTCGAGCTCACGGTCTGCCCCTGAATGGTGACGTGGACCTCGCGGTTCTCGATTTCGGGGCCGTGCGCGGCATAATAACTGGCGTTGTTGCCGCCGCCGCGACCGGGTGGGCCGCCCCGGCCATCGAAGAAAATGACGGCCACACCATGTTCGCGGCTGACCTTCGTGAGGGCCTCCTTTGCGCGGTAGATCGACCAGTTTGCGCGGAGGTAACCGCCATCTTTTGTGCCGTCCGAAAAACCGAGCATGATGTGCTGGACATTTCCACGGGCGGCGAGGTGCTTTGCATAATGCAGGTTTTTGTACAAAACAGACATGACCTTATCGGCTTCCGCGAGGTCCTCAATGGTCTCAAAAAGCGGGGAAATATCGAGCGCGACCGTTTTTTCGCCGTCCTTCAACAGGCAAAGTTGGGCCAATGCGAGCGTTTCGGCCACTTCCTGCGCTGCGCCACAACCGCTGATGATGTACCTGTGGCAGCCCATCGGGCCGTTTTCGTGCTGGATCTCGGCGATCAATTTGACCGAGCGGATGGTCTCTTTTACAAATTCATCGGCATAATCGGACTCGTCGAGGCGGCCTTTAATGGTCAATAAGAAGTCGATTTTTTGGGCCTCGTCCCAAGTTTCGAAATTCTTTTGCGAAAAAATAGCGGGGATTTTCTCCTCTGTTTTTTTTAAAATTTCAGTCCAGACGAAGCGATGTTTTTTGGCATCCTGCCTAATGTCCAAAGCCGCAAAATGGAAGCCGAAAATCCGCACCCTCAAAATGAACTTATCCAACAAATCAATGGAGAGTGACTGGTGCTTCTCTATTAAAATCAATCTCGCGGCCAATAGGTCGCTTAAAAGTTCACCGCTATTTTTATAGGCCGTTTTATCGGTGTAATAGAGCGTGTTGTTTATTTTTTGTTCAACATCACCAATGATTTCTTCAACACCTTCAAAGGTGAGCCGGCGTTTTACCTGCCTTATTTCCCGATAATAACAGCGGAGAATGGCCTCGCGCAACCGTGTCGCGACGAGTTTCGTGATGTCCGCCGTGACGAACGGGTTGCCGTCGCGGTCGCCGCCGGGCCAAAAGCCCAGGGCCAAAAGTTGTGGGTGCGCGAAAAAAGCGGGCTGTTCCCCCGCGCCTTTGAGCAGCCTGAAAACGATGTCGGGCATGGCCGTGAAAAAGACGTTCTCCAAAAACCAGCCGAGGCTCATCGCCTCATCGAACGGGGTGGGCCGCTGGCGATTGACGAAGCCCGTTTTGCCGAGCTGCATCAAAAGTTCACGGATGAGCGACGTGTCGTTCTCGCGGATCGCGCCGCCGAGGTCGTTGATGATGCCCAAAACCTTGCCCGGATAAAACTGCGTCGGGTGTGCCGTGAGGACGAGGCGGAGGCTGAAATGTTGGAGTTTTTCCAACAGTTTTTGGCGAAATTGGGGCGGCTCCGTTCGCTCCAAAAGGTTTTTCACCGAGCCTTTCCCATCAATATCGTGGATCTCTGAAAACGCGCCGTCCTCGACCGCATCGAACAAAACGACCTGCCGCTCGACGTACTGGATAAAATGAAACAACAAGCTGACGCGCTCCCCTGCGGTCATTTCTTCGCAGTAATCTGCCCAAAATTGCTCAACGATTGCCTGCGGCGAACGCTTTTTTTGCAAACCCTCTTTGGCCTCCTGCGCAAAAAGCGGCAACAACGTCCCCGTTTTTTCGATGCCCGCGAACGGCAGGTTTAGGAAAAGGCTGTTGTAGATATGGTATTTTAGGGCAACCTGCGACTGGAAATCCATGCGTTTTTTTTTGGTAAAGTAAAGCCCGCTGGGGCTGGTTGAAATTATTTCCGTTCCACCCGCACCGTTGCCAAGACCATCATCGCAACGACGAAGAACAGGGCCAACGCCAGCACCGAGTTGCGCATTGAGCCGGTCACTTGGTCGATGATGCCGAACGAGAGCGTCCCAAAAATGACCGACAATTTTTCGACGACATCATAAAAACTGAACCACGAGGCCGTGCTGCTGGTGTTTTCGGGCAAAAGCTTGGCGTAGGTCGAGCGGCTCAAACTTTGGATGCCGCCCATCACGAGTCCCACGGCGACGGCGAGGGCATAAAATTGCGCCCCGTTTTGGACAAAATAAGCGGTGGCACAGATGCCCGTCCATATGATGAGCATTGACATGATGGCGGTTTTGTTGCCCTTTTTGGCCGACATTTTTGAAAAAAGCCAGGCCCCGGCGACGGCGACGAGCTGCAGCAAAAGGATCAATAAAATTAGGTGCGTCGTGTCGAAATGCAGTTCGCTTTTGGCGAAGGCCGAGGCCAAAAAAAGGACGGTCTGCACGCCAGCATTGTAAAAAAAGAACGACCAGAGGAATTTTTTGAGCTGCCCGTGCAGCCGCACCTTTCCGAAAACATCGACCAGCTGGGCCCAACCTTTTTTGACCAAAACCATGATTGGCAAAGTGGCCGGACGGTCCGCGGGAAGCCCTCGGAAGGTGATCTGCGCAAAACCGAACCACCAAATACCGACCGATAAAAACGCCAGCCGAACAGCAAAAACCTCGCTCGGCAGCCCCAGTTTTTCCCAAAAAGTGATGGTTAAAAGGTTGATTATCAACAAGATAACCGAACCGAGGTAGCCGAACGTAAAACCTTGCGCAGATGCCTTGTCGAGGTTTTTTTCGGAGGCAATTTCCGGCAGAAAGGCGTTGTTGAACACCAGTCCGCCCGCGAAACCGATTGTCGCCACGACATAGGTCCAGAAGCCGATGTGCACCCATCCCTTCGTGAAAAAGAACATCAAGATGCACGAGACCGAACCGACCGTCGTGAAAATCCGCATGAAGAACAGCTTGCGCCCGCCGTAATCGGCGATGCCCGCGAGCGCCGGCATGAGCAGCGCAACGACCGCGTAAGCGACCGAGACCGAGTAGGCCAAAAGCGCGGAATTGGTGGTCTCTATGCCGAGGAATGTCATGTTTTCTTCCGTCGCGCCGAGAAAATAGGCCGGGAAAATGGCGACCACGATCACGAGCGCGTAGCTCGAATTGGCCCAGTCAAAAAAGGCCCATGCGCGGATGGTCTTTGGGTTGTCGAGTTGGGTTGGCTCCATCATTTTTGTTGTTGGTTGAGCCACGAATGACCGCCTTTTTTTTGTAAATCCAAACGCAAATTCAAGCTAAAATAGGTGCTTTAACTCATTCCATTTTCACCACTTTTCGCACCGCCCAAGCCCCCGAAACGGTCTCCATCCGCAGGAAATAAATCCCGTTTTCGATCCCGCCCAGGCTCATTTTGGCGGTGGTTCCGTCGACGGTTTCGCGTTTGAGCAATTTGCCGTCCACGCTCATCAGTTTCAGCGTTTTGAGCGGCTCGGTGGCCCGGATATCGAGGAAATCACGCGCCGGGTTTGGCGAGACCGATATGTTTTCCGTGGCCAAAATTTCGGGGGCGCCGACCGTATTTGTCAGCAGTTTTAGGTTGTCGATCAGCACAACATCGTCGGTCGGGAAATTGAACGGGTCCAAATTGAACGCCCCGATCTCGGTGTAAAACTTGAACTCCAGTCCGCCCGTGAAATATTTTGGCAGGTTCATTTCGTGGTTCACGATTTGGCCCTCGACCTGGCCAAAAAAGATTTTCTTTCCGCTTTCCGAGCCTTCCCATTTCACTTGAAGCATACTGGAATTTGGGTTGGCGTTCGCCAAATTGTTCATGAACTGCACCATGTCGAAGCTCAAAACCGAGTTTTCAAATTGCGAAAAATCCACACAGGTATGCAGCGTCGTGTTCACGCCGCCAAAAAAATCGTCGTTGTTGAAATTGTCCGCAAAATCCGGGCAGGGCATGAACAGCTCCGGGTCATCCGTCAGCCCGGTCGATCCGACAAACGATTTATTTTGATAGACCACCAAGATCGGGTCGAGGATGGATTCGTTGCGGAGCAAATTTTCCAGTTCCGTGTCGTTCGTGAACTTGTTGTGGTAGTTCCCGGTGATGGCCTCGACATTTGGCGAGAGGGCCAGGTATTCGTTGTTGTCGATGTTTGGGTCGGCGGCGAAGGCCAGTTTGCAGGTCAGTTCCTCCAACGGGCTGCTCGACAGCGTCGGCGAAACGGAAATGAACGCGTAATCAAAGGCCGCCAGCTCATCGACAAGCAAATAGGGGGTTGCCCAAAGCACGTCGCCGCTGCTGTTTTCGATGGAAAAATTGAGCACCGTGCCAGCCGGGACTGCCGTGCAGCTCTCGTTGCTGACGTAAAAAATGGCGTCAAATTCGGGCGAAAAACACGATGGTTTTTTCAGGTCCACGAACAGGTCAAGGTCGCCCGCGACGTGCTCGACGACATTTATATAGGAATACGAACCGTTGTTGCTCGGCTCGTCGTCGTTTAGGTTAAGCTGGATATCGATATAAAAAAAGTCCGGCTCGTCGGGCAAAAACCAATTATCGACGACCACCGTGACCAGTTCGCCCGGCAAAATGCTTTGGCTCAACGGGAAAGTATGGTCGTCGATCATCGAAATATTCGACAGCGTGACGGTGCCGTTCATCGACGGCAAATACGGGTTTTTGCCCCGGTTGGCGATCTCGACCGTCACCGGGTAATTGACACCCACTCCGCAATATTGGTAATTGTCGTTCCAAATACCCATTGCGGCGAGGTCGAAGTCGGGCCCGTTCGCGCTCGAAGCGGGCAGCCCTACCGCTTTCCAAGCTTCCATGACGGCAGCAATTTCGGGCGCACCGGGGCCGAAGACCTCGTCGGCGGCATCCAAAGAATATTGATAAAAATCATTGTAATCGCTGCTCTCGGTCAGGTAGTTTTTGTTGGAAAAAAAGGCGATCCGGCTCGCCTTTCCCATGCCGAGGGCAGGGACATTGAACGTCTCGCCCGCCTCATTGAGCCCCGTTTTGCCGTCCACGAGCATCGAAAACCAGAGGTTGCCAATGGAACTGTTCGTGTGGACATCGTTTTGCGCATCCCAAAATTCGCCGCCATAAAACGCGGGCATTCCGAGGCTTTTCGGGTCGTCCATCACCCGGAACGGCTCGATCCCGGCGGTCAAATGGAACGAGTGGCCGAGGTCCCAGCTGAAATTCCCGGGGTCGGCGGCGCGTTCCAATGCCTTGCCGAACATATCCGCGAGGCTCTCGTTGATCGCGCCCGATTCGCTGTCATATACGAGCTTCGAGGTATGGTCGATCATGCCGTGGGTGAACTCGTGGCCCACCACTTCCATCGTCGTGAGGGGGCCGTTGAGGCAGTTGCCGTCGCCATAATTGGTGTATTCGCCGTCCCAAAATGCGTTCACGCCGCCCGCAAAATTGTTGTGGACCTGCACTTTCAGGGCCTTCCCGGTGCCGTCCAGCCCTTTCCAACCAAATTCAGCCAGCATCATATCATAATAACGGGTCGTGCAATAGTGCGCGTCGAGGGCCACTTCGTCCTGCTTGTCGTTTTCGAGGTCCCAATTCCGGCTGTTGTTCGTGAAAATTTTGAGGTTCACATCGCTTACCGAAATGCCGCGTGCAGGGTCGATGAGCAAAAAATCTTGCGGCCCAACAGAGTCGGAGGTGATATTGACGGTGCCGTAATATTTTGTCTGCGCTTTGCTCGGCACGCCCTGCTTTTCAATCAACGGAAGCTGCTTGATGACCTTCCCGTGCGCCGCATCGACATAAAACCGCTTTTTGTCAAAAGGCTCGGAGCTTGTTAGGTCGATTTGGAAGGCCAGCCGCAGCCGCTCG
>JANOQP010000738.1:0-19909 GCA_031414895.1 Saprospirales bacterium | reverse complement strand
TCGGTGAGTATGTTTGGGCAGAAATTTGAGCCCAAATTATGCACAAAATTACATTGATCCTCGCCTTTCTGGTTTGCTCCGAAACCGCCTTTTCTCAAAATGAAAAGAAAAAAGAGCTTCCACCGGAGACTTTTTCCATCCAACTTTCGCAGGACAATGCGTTCGGTTTCCTGCCCTCGGCGACCGGGAGTTTTCCAATGTCGGAGGCTTGGAGCATGACTTTTTATGGAAATTTTTGGACAAACCCCTTTTACGGGAGCGTTTCGACGGGCAGTATCAACCTTTGGATGGAGGCGGGTATTGGCGCGGCGACCCTCCGAAGGTCGGGCCGGTGGCTCATCAACCCGTCCGTCGGGATGACGCACGGCAAGTTGCTCTCGGGCGGGCAAGACGGCGTTTTTGGCGAGGGTATCGTGCCCAGTATTTTCAGTTTTTACAAAGACCGTCGCTGGGAATGTGAGGTTTATGGCGCATTTTATAAGAGCCTGCGCAAAAAAGGGCCGACCTCCGATTTCCTGCTCGGCTGGGCGATGCCCGGTTTTTGTTTGAACAAAAACGTCTCGCTCGGCCTTCATTACGAGCAATTTTATTTGAGCCGCACGACCGATGGCGATGCCCAAAACCTGTACCAAATGGTCGGCGGGTATGTCAAATTTACGGTTGCCGAAAAATATTCGCTGCGGTTTTCGGGCGGCAAAAATTTCACGACCGAAGAAAAAGGCGGGTACTCGCCAGAGTTTTACAAAATGGCGGTCGGCATCCCTTTTCAGTAATCAACTTGTTGAAAATCAACCTTTTATGAAGAAAATACCGCTGTTCCTGTTTTTCATTTTGATAAAAAACTGCCCCGTTTTTGGACAGGAAATCCAAATAAACGAACCGCCCATCGTCACAAAAATGACCGACCGATGGGTCGAGCTCAACCGCGCGGCCCCGGCAATCGAGGGCTGGCGCGTCCAGCTTTTTTCATCGACCGACCGCAAAAAAGTGGAGGAAGCGAAGACCGTTTTTTTGCAAAACTACCCGACCGTCCCTTGCGATTGGGTACAGGAAAAACCGTATTACAAGCTCCGGGCGGGCGCATTTTCGACGAAATTGGAGACGATGCGGCTCATCCGCGACCTGCAAGCAGATTACCCGGGCACCTACGCGACGAAGGATAGGGCCATCCACCCGAGGGATTTTGTGGAAATGGAATGATTATTTTTTGCGCTCCGCCCGCTCCCAAAGTACCGACTGTTGGCCGCGCCAAAACCGCCCAAAACCCGCATAGACAGCGTAGTTCATCACACAAAAATAGTAGGGGACGAAAAACACTTTGACCTTCATTTCGCGCTGTTCGAGGAGCCATCCGGCAGCAGCGGCGAGGTAAAAAAGGATTTGCGCGGCGAGCAAAATTTTATAAAAAAAGGAACCGACTATGAGAACGAGCGCAAGGTTGGCCACGAAAACTATCGGCAAAAAAGCGGGCGCGAGGGTCCAACGGAGGACGCGGTGGCTGATGTATTGAAAGCTCAAAACGCCATATTTGAACGGGTTCAGGAGCGGTTTTAGCCGCGAAATAGCCTGCAAACCACCGGCAGCGATTCGGATTTTCCGCTTCAACTCTTCCTTTACATTTTCAGAATAACCTTCCGAGGCCGCGGCCTCTGGCTCATACACGACCCGAAAACCGCGCTGTGCGATGCGCAAAGTCAGGTAAAAATCCTCGATGATTGTGTCCTTCGGGACGGCCTCGTAAAGATTCGTCCGGATGGCAAATAGCTCGCCCGCTGCGCCAACGACCGACCAAAGTTCGGAATCCCATTTTTTCAATTTCGATTCGTATTTCCAGTAAATACCCTCGCCAGCCCCACTTGCAGCATCTTTTTCGTTGAGCGAAATCCGTTTTTCGCCCGCGACCGCACCGACTTTTTCATCGGCAAAATGGCGCACCATCATTTTAATCGCCTGACGATTGACGACAGTATTTGCATCGGTTGAAATGATGATAGGCGTTTCGACAAAGGCTATTGAGCGGTCGAAGGCAGCAATCTTGCCCATCCGCTCGGGCATGTGGAGGTGTTTCCAGCGCACATTTTTGGGGAAAGGGAAATTTTCGACCACTTGCGGTGTTTCGTCAGAGGAGCCATCGGTGACAAAAAAAAAGGTGATTTTTTCCACCGGGTAATCGAACGCGAGGCAGTTCTCAATTTTTTCACGCATCCAATCCACCTCGTTGAAGGCGCAGATGATGAAGGTTACGTCCGGGAGCGCATCGGGTTTTTCGGGCATTTTCTTTTCCCTAAAAAAGAGCCTTTTCAATTTGACGAGCAAAAAGAGCAAAATCCCATAGCCCAGATAGGCGTACCAAACAATGAAAACGCCCGTCCAGAGGAAGATTTCGAGCCAAAATTTTAACATGGACAGTCTGATTTGATGGGCGGCGAAGGTACTCGGCGATTTTTTTTCCGCCATGCAAGATTTTTTTTCCGAAAACCCGTCACGCACAGATGACGCATGTTTTAAAAATTTAATGCTATGGAACAAAATTTCATATTGCAATGCCCTTGTGACTGCTCTCAAACTTTGTCGCGCTCATGTTTTTTCAAACAAAATGGCCAATTTTTTAATAAAATTCATTGAATTAGAATTCAAAACGATCTATTAGAGAAATAAAAATAGATTTTTTGTGAATCGATTTCGGAAAAGAAAAATTGCTAATTGCAAAAGCCGTGCTACTTTTGCACTGCGTTTGCAAAGAATTGAACGGGTAATGTTGGAAAACAGTCCGCTCAAAATGACCACCGCATCCATAATAATCCCGGAATCTTCCCATTTCATTTTCAATCCTTCTCCCCGGTCTTTTTTAATCCAATTTTTCCTCGTCACGTTGAGCATCCTTCCCACAACGATTTTGGCGGCTTCCTTCAGCCCGAAATCTGTCCGACGAGAAAAACAGACCCGGGTCTTTTCCGAAACCAGTATTTTAAAGTCACTTAATCCGGCAGCTTCATTTTGGTAACCGACTGTTTGTTGGTTTTCGAATGGCCGATTTTAACGCAGTTTCGATTGTTTTCAACCAATCGGGATTGAGGTCTTTTTTGCCCATTTTTCAAACTAAAAGGCAGTCAAAACGAATCAGGTACGCCAAATTTTAATGTATTTTCAACAAACACACTAGGCAATTTGCCAAACATTGAACACTCACTTGAAACAAAACAACACTGACAAATGACTAGAAAAGCTGTACTCATCGTCGAAGATTCGACCCCTTTTAGGACTTTGATGGGCAATATGCTTAGCCGCGATTATGATGTTATCAGTGCTCGCAACGGCCTCGAGGCCATGATGTGGCTGCGCAGCGGCATGTTACCGGACATTATCGTGACCGATGTTCAAATGCCTGAGCTTGACGGCGCGCAACTGATTTCCAATATCCGTTGCAGTGGGATGCTCCAAAACATCCCCGTCGTGGTTGTTTCCGGCTCGTGTGAAGAGTTCGAACTGAATGAAATCCGAAACATGGGCGCACAGGAAATCCTGCTCAAACCATTTAAGCCCACCCAACTCCACAACACAATCAACCGCCTCACCCGGCCTCTCGAAGCAGCGGCTGCATGAACCGGGTTTGCACCCCCTTTTTCCTGCCCCCCAATTTTTCTTTTAATAAATTAAATCGACTGGACAATCGCAATGCTGAAACCCATTTCAGGCTTTTGACCCGTTCGGTTTTTTAGGAAAGCGAACAAACACTCACAAGAAAATGGCAAATACTTACATGCCCCGCCCTGTCCGCGAACTGCTCTTTGTCGGGTTTGAACCCGAAACTGAAGCACTTTTACTAACCGATTTCCCGCAAAACAGTGCGATTTATGGCTGTGAAATCTTGAACCAACCGTTCAAGGCATTGCTTTGGCTCGAAAGCCGGGTGCATTCGATTCAGGCATATCAACCGCCATTTGCCGTTTTTTTTAGCCTCGATTTTTTGAAAAAAGACCAATTCGAGCTTATCCGGCAATTGCAGGCGCATCCCGATTTGCGGTTCGTCCCATTCATTGCGCTGGCCGAAAAGGGCGATATCATCAACCATTCCGACCTCCTAAAAAACGGGATTGACGATTGTTACACGCGCCCCGTCCGGTGGGCGTTGCTCGAAAGCAGGCTTGAATTTCTGAACACCTTCAAGCCGCGCCTCCTCGAAAAACTGCCCGCTTTGAAGCCCGAAATTTTTGAGGTCAAAATCCCAAAATGGAAGCGTGCGCTCGATATTGTTGGCACTTCGGGCATCATTATTGTCCTTTCGCCAATTTTTCTCTTGACTGCGCTGGCCATCAAACTTGAATCCGATGGCCCGATTGTCTATCGCCAAAAACGCGCCGGGCGCGGTTATCAGGTTTTTAATTTCCTGAAATTTCGCTCAATGTACCCGGATGCTGACACCCGGTTGGCCGAAATGAAATCCCAAAATCAATACGGCGACGGCAAGTTTTTTAAGATTGCCAACGACCCCCGCGTCACCCGCGTCGGGCGGTTTATACGCAAATATTCGATTGACGAGCTTCCCCAGCTTTTCAATATTTTGACGGGCGAGATGTCGCTGGTCGGCAACCGCCCGCTCCCCCTCTACGAGGCCGAGGAACTTACGAACGATCAATGGAGCGAACGTTTTCTCGGCCCAGCCGGCCTCACCGGACTTTGGCAAGTTACCAAGCGCGGCCAAAAAGACATGTCCGATGAAGACCGAATCGCCCTCGATATTGCCTATGCGCGCCAGTTTTCCTCTCTGATGGACGCAAAAATTTTGGTCAAAACCTTGACCGCCTTCAAGCAGGCCGAAAATGTGTGAAATCTTGGTGGCCCGGAAATTCATTTCCGGCATATTTTTAGCGGAAATAAATTTCCGCGCTACCGGGCATTTTCCTTCCTAATTCTATGAAAAAACCTTTAATCAGCATCATTTCTGTCAATTTCAACCAGACAGAGGTGACCTGCCAAATGCTTGAAAGTGTCCAGCGGCAGGATTTTCGGGATATTGAGGTCATTGTTGTGGACAATGCATCGAAAGAAAGTTGCGCCGCGACCGTTCGCGAACGTTTCCCGGAGGTGAAAATCATCGAATCTGCACGAAATCTTGGTTTTGCGGGTGGCAACAATCTCGCCGTGCGCGAGGCGGTCGGCGACTATTTTTTTTTTATAAATAACGACACCGAACTGCCCGACGGCTGCATCCAGAAACTGGTCGATTTGGCGGAAAAAACACCGGATTTGGGCGCGGTCAGCCCAAAAATCCTCTATTTTCCCGAAAAAAAGGCTCGAACAAACACCATTATTCAATATGTGGGAACGACCACGGTTCATCCGCTGACGGCCCGCAACATAACCATCGGCCACGGCGAGGAAGACCATGGACAATATGCGGTCGCTACCCCGACCGCATACGTTCATGGAGCGGCGATGCTCGTCCCGCGCACGGTCTGCGAAAAAGCTGGGCTGATGGTGGAGGATTTTTTCCTGTATTACGAAGAACTGGATTGGTCGGAGCGCATTAGGCGGGCAGGTTTTTCGATTTGGGTCGAGCCTGACGCGCATATTTTCCACAAGGAGAGCCTGACCGTCGCCAAAATGGGCGCGTTGAAGACCTATTTTATCAACCGCAACAGAGTCTGGTTCATGCGGCGCAACCACGGCGGCTTGAAATTGTGGTTTTTTTATGCCTTTTTATGGCTCGTGACGGTGCCGAAAAACCTAATTTCGCATCTCCTCCGGGGCGAGTCCGCCAATGCCCGCGCATTTTTGCAGGGCGTTTGGTGGAATTTTGACCCATTTCCCCCGCGTTCCCCCAACAAGTTTGAACAATTTAGGCTTGGTAAATAATGGCCGGATTTTTGGCCACCCAATTTCGAGTTTTTAATCAAAACACACGATGAGCAACTTATTCTTCGGCATGCTCGCGGTCGGCGCGGGCATTTTGATTTTTTACCTTTTGCTGCCGTTTTTGACGACGCTGTTCGCGCAATTTTTCCCGAAAAAAGAACGCCGCACCAATCCCGCCATTTCCGAGAAAAACTTCGATTTCGGGTGTGTGATCACCTGCTATAAAAACGCAGACATAGCCCGCCCGCTGGTCGAAAGTTTGCTGCGCCAATCGCACCCAAATTTGATGGTCTATCTTGTCGCTGACGAATGTCCCCCGCTCCAATGGACGTTCGACGACCTCCGTTTTCGGGCGTTCCAGCCGAGGCCGTCGCTCCGTTTGAAGGCAAAATCCATTATTCATGCGATGGAAAATTTTCAACGAAAACACGATTTCACAGTCGTTTTTGACGGCGACAACCTCGCGCACCCCGATTTTTTGGAAATTATCCAAAAATATGCCCGCTCCGGGGAAACCACCATTCAGGGCCAGCGCACCGCCAAAACCCTCGAAACGCGCTACGCGGCGATGGATTCGCTCGGCGAATTTTACAAAAACTGGGTTGAGCGGGTGGTCCCTTTTCGCCTCGGTTCGTCCGCCGTCATCAACGGTTCGGGCATGGCCGTCGAGACCAATTTATATTGGGAATATTTGCGGAGCGAAGAGATCGAACGAGGCAAACATCAATGGAAAAAGATGCTGCAAGAGGACAAGATCCTCCAAAATTTCCTCTTGCGGCGCGGCGAAAAAATCAGTTTCGCATGGGACGCAATTTGTTTTGACGAAAAAATATCGACGGGCGATGCCGCACAGACGCAACGGAGCCGCTGGCTGTTCAGCTATTTCCAAAATCTGCCCAATTCGCTCGGTCTTTTGCGGCGCGGACTGACCAATTTTTCGTGGAACCAATTGCTTTTCGGCCTCATCACTTTTGGGTTGCCGATGTTCATTTTGCTCGGTTTTTCGATAATTATTGGCGTGATCTCACTGCTTTTTGCTCCAAAAATCAGCCTCGTCATTTTCGCGGCGATGACCATTTACGCGCTGAACGTGCTTTGGACATTGCAACTTTCAAACGTCCCGGCGGCTGTTTGGTCAGCGGTCTGGAGCTTGCCCGCGTTCGCGTGGCGGCAGTTTTTGGGGCTGTTCAAGATGTTCAACCCGAACAAAAACTTCAAGCACACGGAGGTCGGGCGGGCGGTTTCGATTGAGGAGGTTTTGAAAAAATAGCCCATGAACCGCCTCGCCTACATCGAATTTGCCCGTGGCTATGCCATTTTGAGCATCGTCTCTTTTCACGTTTTGCAGCGCGTGGCCCTGCCGCTGGGGCTCGGGCAGGCCATTGTTTTTGGCGGGACGGGTGTGCACCTGTTTTTCCTGCTTTCCGGTTTTGGCCTAGGCCTCGGCAAGCCTGTCCCGACGGCGGTTTTTTTCAAAAAAAGGTTCACGAAGGTCTGGCTACCCTATGTTTTGGTGCTGACCATCTCGCTTGTTTTCGCGGTTTTCGCGGGCATTTTCACTGACCGTTGGCAAGCGTGGCTCGCCGGGATCGGGCTCTACCAAATGTTTTCCGAGAGGTACATCGAAAGTTTTGGCGGCCATTTTTGGTTCATTTCGGCGATTTTCCAGTTTTACCTCGCTTTCCCGTTTTTGGTTTTTTTGAAAAAAAAATTGGGCGCGGCCAGTTTTTTTTGGCTTTGCCTCGCTGCCTCTGTCGGTTGGTGGATGCTCGTTTTTTTTATCCAAAAAGGGGAGATACGCGTCTGGAACAGCTTCTTCCTGCAATTTTTATGGGAATTCGCCGCCGGGCTGGTTCTCGCTGAATTTTATCAAAACTCAAAAAACAGCCCCGAAACCGAAATTTCAACCCTAGAAATCCATCGCCCCGAATCCGTTTTTGCCCCAAACGCATCGTCCATCGTTCTCCATTCATCATTAAAAAATGGTTTTTGGGCTTTGGAAAACTTCTGGATTTACCTGCCCATCGGCCTCGTTTTTTCGGCCATTATGGTTTTGATGATCCTGAAATTTGGGGTCATCGGCAAAATTTTCAATGACATCCCGGCGCTGATCGGCTACACAAGTTTGAGCATTTTTTTGTTCCGGTTTTCCGAAAAATGGCTGCGCCCAATCGAGCAGTTTTTCAGGTGGATCGGCGGTTTCAGCTACTCGCTTTATTTGACGCATATCCTCGTTTTGGAGCTGTTTTTGGCTTTTTTGAAAAACACGGGACAGCCGCTCGGAAGTTTTTGGCCGGTCGGATTTGTTGGTATGGCGTTGCTGGTCGGGTGGTTGTTTGAGCCGGTTTCGCAGGCGTGGGTCGGCATTTTTGACCGAAAATGATTGTATTTGCTGCAAAGTCGCAGAGGTCGCAAAGTTTTTTTTCAAATAACAACTCCGCGTCGTCTGCGACTTTGCGGCAATATTTTAACAAAAACATGAAAAAAGCCCTCCCGATTTCCATTTTGCTCAACCTCCTTTTGGCCGTCGCGCTCATCATTTTCGTGGACAGGTTCGGCGGTTTTCGGTATGTGATGTACCGGGTAATGACCGCCGAAAGTGGCGGCTCGTACCAACACCGCGTCGAGCTTTTTGAGAGACTCTCGGCGGCCTCGAAACCGGGCAAGATTGCCTTCGTCGGCGACAGCCAAGTGGAGCAATGCGAATGGCGCGAACTGTTCGGCGACAGCCTCGACATCCAAAACCGAGGCATCGTGGGCGACGGGGCGAGCGGTGTTTTGCAACGGATTGACACGGTATTGGCAGAAAAACCTGCCAAAATCATCCTTTGGCTCGGCGTGAACGACCTGATTTTTGGGAACAAAATAGAAGATGCCGTCGGCGAATATGGCAGGGTTTTGGACAAAATTATTTCAAAAATGTCCCCGTCGAAAATCGTGATGCTCACAGTTTTGCCCACAAATTCGGAAGTCAAACGAATCCCGGTCAAAAACGCGGACATCCAAATTTTAAACGAAAAACTGGCCGAACTCGCCCGCTCGAAAAATATCCGGCTCATAGATTTGGGCCATGATTTGAGCGATGAAAAAGGTCAACTTCGGGCAAATTTCACCCTCGACGGGCTGCATTTAAATGGCGCGGGATATGTTGAAATGAAGAAATTTTTACAGGCAAATGATTTTTAACTCACTGACCTTTCTGGTTTTTGCGGGCATTTTTTTCCCGCTCTATTTTTTGGCAAAAGGCCGGATGCGTTGGGCGGTCTGCCTAACGGCGAGCCTGATTTTTTACGGTTGGTGGGATTGGCGATTTCTCGGCCTCATCCTTTTCGTGACGGTCGTGGACTACACGCTCGGACGGCTTTTGGAGCGGACGGACGAACAGGCGGCGGACAATGTCTGGTTGCAGGCGGGCCTCGAAAAGCGCCGAAAATGGCTGATTACGGTCAGTTGCATCATGAATTTGGGCTTTTTGGGCTTTTTCAAGTACTTCAATTTTTTCATCGACTCGTTCGCACGGATGTTCGGGAGCGACCCAAATTCGACGATGCTGCACATCGTTTTGCCCGTCGGAATTTCATTTTACACCTTCCAGAGCATGAGCTACACGATAGATGTCTATCGGCGGGAGATAAAAGCGGAGCGCGATTTTTTCAAGTTTGCGACGTTCGTGAGCCTTTGGCCGCAGCTCGTGGCCGGGCCGATTGTCAGGGCGAAGGATTTTTTGCCCCAATTTTCGCGCGACCATAGTTGGAACACCGAGCGCGTGATGAGCGGTTTGGGCCGTGTTTTATGGGGATTTTTCAAAAAAGTGGTTGTCGCGGACAGCATCGCACCGTTTGTTGACCAATGTTTTCAGGCTCCGGAAACGTTCGGTTCCCTGCACCTCATCATCGGGGTGGTCTTTTATTCGTTCCAGATTTATTGCGATTTCAGCGGCTACACCGATATCGCCATCGGACTCGCCCGCATCATGGGCTTCCGGTTCATCGAGAATTTCCGCACGCCCTATTTTTCGCAATCGTTCTCCGAATTTTGGGGCCGCTGGCATATCAGCCTCTCATCGTGGCTGCGCGATTACCTTTATATCCCGCTCGGAGGCAACCGGGGCGGCAAATGGGGGACCTACAAAAACAACATGATCACGATGCTCCTCGGCGGCCTTTGGCATGGCGCGAACGGGGCGTTCATTTTTTGGGGATTTTTGCACGGGCTTTATTTGATTTTGCAGCGTGTTTTCAGCCCGTTTTGGCGAAAATTTGTGGCGGCAGTGCGGATGCCCTCGATGCTCGAATCGGGTATTTTGATGTTCGTTTGCTACTTTTTGACCTGTTTCGCATGGATCTATTTTCGGGCAGGCAGCCTCGGCGGGTCGAGTTTCACGGTCGCAAACCAGATTATTTTGGGCATCGGCAGCCTCGAAGGTTTCAATTGGGGTGCGGTCGTCAATAAATTCCAGGTGATGAAAGGCGTGGTCTTGATTGCCATTTTGCTCGCCGTAGAGGTGTCCAATTTCAAGTTCGGCTTCAACCCGATGCAGGTGAAAAGTCCCGCTTTCCGGGCGGTGGCGTTCGCAGTTTTGCTCTGTTTGATTGCCTTTTTGGGGACCTTTGGGAGCAATGCGTTTATTTATTTTCAGTTTTAAAAAAGGGCAGTTGGATTAAAGTGCCTTCCTATAAAAACCGCTCCTTCAACTGTTTTTTCAAAGCCAACATCTCGTCCCGGTGCTGCGCGGCGGTGATGAAATCGAGGTCTTTGGCCGCCTTTTTCATGTTTTTTTCTGCGTTTTCAACCATTTTTTCGAGCTGTCCACGGTTTGCTTGGGCCACGACGGGGTCGGCAGCGAGCGAGCGTTCCTCTGTTTCTTCGTAAAAATTGGCCTCGCCTCCCCGGATGTCGAGGATGGATTTTTGGCCCATGATTTCTTGTTTCGACTTCAAAATGGTGCGCGGGGTGATGCCGTTTATTTCGTTGTAGGCCATCTGTTTGAGCCGGCGGCGCTCGGTCTCGGCGATGGTCATGCGCATCGAATCGGTCATCTTGTCGGCATAAAAAATGACCATTCCGTTCACGTTCCGGGCCGCGCGTCCGGCTGTCTGGGTGAGCGAACGGACGTTGCGGAGGAAGCCTTCTTTGTCCGCGTCCAAAATGGCGACGAGCGAAACTTCGGGCAAATCGAGGCCCTCGCGGAGCAAATTGACTCCTATTAATACATCAAATTCGCCGAGCCGGAGGTCGCGCAGGATTTCCGTGCGTTCCAAAGTTTGGACCTCGGAGTGGATATATCGGCATTTTATGCCCGTTTTGGCGAAATATCCGGCCAATTCCTCGGCCATCCGCTTCGTGAGCGTGGTCACGAGGGCGCGTTCGTTTTGCTCGGTGCGTTTTTGTATTTCCTCCATCAAGTCGTCAATTTGGTTCAAACTTGGGCGAACGACGATGGGCGGGTCGAGCAATCCGGTCGGCCGGACGAGCTGTTCGACAATCTCGCCCTCGGTCTGTTCAAGTTCATAATCACCGGGCGTGGCGGTTACATAAACGACCTGATTTATCATCATTTGAAATTCCTCGAAGCTCAACGGGCGGTTGTCGAAGGCCGACGGGAGGCGGAAACCATAATTGACGAGCATCTGTTTTCGTGCGCGGTCACCGCCCCACATGCCCCGGATTTGTGGGACGGTTTGGTGGCTTTCGTCCAAAAACATGAGGTAATCCTGTGGGAAATAATCGAGCAAACAGAACGGCCGCGTTCCCGGAGAACGACGGTCAAAAAAGCGCGAATAGTTTTCGATGCCGTTGCAATAGCCAAGCTCGCGTATCATTTCGAGGTCAAAAGTGGTGCGCTCTTTTATCCGGCGGGCTTCGAGAAGTCGGTCTTCACGGGCAAAATATTTTTCCTGTTCGAACATCTCACCCTCGATTTGTTTCAAAATTTCGTGGATGCGTTCCCGGGGCGCGACGTACAAATTGGCCGGAAAAATCGCTGCAAATTCCATCGCCTCGATGCGCTTGCCGCTCGTTTTTTCGATGATTTCGAGGCCCTCGATTTCATCTCCCCAAAAAATTACGCGGTAGCCAACTTCTGCGTATGGCAGATTTATATCAACCGTATCTCCGCGCACACGAAACTGGCCGCGGCCAAAATCAATCTCCGTCCGCGAATAAAGGCTTTGCACCAAATCAAACAAAAACTGGTTGCGCGAATACTGCATTCCTTTGTGCAAACGCAAAATCCCCGATTGATAATCCTCGGGGTTTCCCATGCCATAAATACACGAAACGGAGGCCACAATGATGATGTCTCGCCGCCCAGAAAGGAGCGAGGACGTTGCCCGGAGACGGAGCTTGTCCACCTCCTCGTTTATTTGGAGGTCTTTTTCGATAAAGGTATCGGAGACGGCAAGATAGGCTTCAGGTTGATAATAGTCGTAATAACTTACAAAATATTCAACGGCATTGTTTGGAAAAAACGATTGAAATTCACCGTACAATTGCGCCGTGAGCGTTTTATTGTGGGTCAAAACGAGTGTTGGCCGATTCATCTTGGCAATGACATTTGCCATGGTAAAGGTCTTTCCAGAGCCGGTCACGCCGAGCAATACCTGCGACCGCTCGCCGCGTTCGAGGCCTTCGACCAATTGTTTGATGGCCTCTGGTTGGTCACCGGTCGGTTTATATTGGGATTGGAGGAGGAAATCAGTCGGCATGTTTTTGGCAAAAATTTGGGCGAAAATAAGGGTTTGGCATTATGTTTTAAAACAAATATTTAGGCAATATTTTATTTATTTTAAAACAAAAATCAACCAAATCTTTTGAACGCATTGAGCAATCTTTCAGGCAATTCCTCACGGCAAGCCAATTGATAATCGGCCAATGAACACGGAATCAAGCGATGCCGTTGGTGTTTTTCGGAGGTCTCGACGGGGACTTGCAGCCACCATCGGCCGCTTTTCGCGCTTTTCCAAAAAGTGAGCGACCAATCGTGGTCCTTGAAATCGACGATATATTCCGTGAGGCCGTCGGTCGAAGCGGGGTAATCGTTTTTCCGGTTGAAATATCCGTCCAAAAAATACCAGACCATTTGGGCAACGACTTGCGCGGTCTGCTCGTCGCGGTCAAGTTCTTTTTGAAAACCATAAATCCCGAACGAGGTCAATTTATCGGAAAGACCAGCATAACGGGCAAGTTGGCAGGCCTCTTCGCAGGAAAAACCGCTGGGGGAGGCGTTTTTTTGACCGGGAGCCTCGGATTGTTTCAGCGCGGCAAGGTTGAAAGCGAGCATATCGGCATCGCGTATGAGCGGTTCGGCCTCCTCGATGGCCGTCCGGGCACGACCGAGGCGGAAGAAATCAAAATGGTTTTTGTCAAAAAATTTGAGGCTTTCGAGCGATGTCGAATGGGTTTGTCCACCGATTTGGGAGTAATGAAAAAGCATCGGATGGCGAGGCTCGAAAAGTTGATTTAAGGTTGTGTCGACTGCTTTTTCTTTATTTTTCAATAAAAAACGCGGTTTTTCATCCACAAGGGCAGCACTTACGAGGGCTTTTGTGTTTTGATAGGCAAGGAATTGGGCCGAGATTTTTTCAATGTCAGCCCCAATAATGATTGGCAAAACTTTACCCGAAATCAACTCGTATATTAAGTTGATAATGAAAGACGGGTCGGATTTTCGCGCATTCCCGAGGTCGGCGATGGTGTTCTTTTTGAAAGGAAAAACGGTTTGGTAAAGGTGCTGGCGAGCTTCGTTCGCGTCCTTTTCACCGATACCGATGATGGCGATTTTGATTTGCCGGAGGTCGGGGAATTCTTCGTGAAATTGGACAATGTTTTTCCCAAAGGAAGATGCTGGGAGTTTTTGGGCAAGCTCAAAAAGCGGGGCGGGGACTGGTTTCAGCCAATTTTGAAGCATATATTAAAGGAAACAATTCGGTTCGTATTTGTAATGTCGGGGTCAAAGTTAGCGAGAAAGGTTTGGGGGCGGAATTGGGCGGCAAAATTTCATAGTTTTGCGGTGCTTTAACCAGACCATTTTATGTTGAATTCGCTTTTGGAAAAATACAAATCCAAGAAACCAGAGATTGTTTTTGAATGGCACGATGAGGAGACGGGGGCTGAAGGGTGGGTCGTCATCAATTCGTTGCGCAACGGTGCGGCAGGCGGCGGGACTCGGATGAGGCTCGGATTGACCAAAGAGGAGGTGATTTCGTTGGCGAAGGTCATGGAAATTAAGTTTTCGGTCTGCGGTCCAAAAATCGGCGGCGCAAAATCGGGCATCAATTTCGACCCGGCTGACCCGCGCAGGCAAGAGGTTTTGAAACGATGGTACAAGGCCGTCTTTCCGTTGTTGAAAAATTATTACGGTACGGGTGGCGATTTGAACGTCGATGAAATAAAAGATGTCGTGCCGATTACCGAGGAACTTGGGCTTTGGCATCCGCAAGAGGGAATCGTGAACGGGCATTTCAAACCGACCGAGGGCGCGAAAATCAACATGATTGGGCAGCTCCGGCACGGTTGCTCAAAAATTGTCGAAGACCCTAACTATGTTCCGGAGGGCGGGCATGAAAAATATGCCGTTGCGGATTTGATAACCGGATTTGGCGTGGCGGAATCCGTTCGCCATTTTTACCGGATTTTCAAAAATGAAAATTTGGCCGGAAAACGGGCGGTAATTCAAGGTTGGGGGAACGTTGCCTCGGCTGCCGCTTGTTATCTTGCAAAAGAGGGCGTTTTGATAACCGGCATCATTGACCGCGACGGGGGATTGATTAAAGAGGAGGGTTTTTCTTTGGAAGAGATAAAAATCCTTTTTCAAAAAAAACAGGGGAACAAACTCTTTTCGGAGACGATGCAAAGCTTTTCCGTTGTGAACGAGAAAATTTGGTCGGTCGGAGCGGAGATTTTCATTCCCGGTGCGGCCTCGAAACTTGTTACCAAACCGCAAGTTGAAAGTCTGATGGAAGCTGGGTTGGAGGTGATAGCTTGTGGGGCTAATGTGCCTTTTATTGATGATGGTGTATTTTTTGGGGAAACCGCGAAATTCTCGGATGAGCGGGTAAGTTTGATACCTGATTTTATCGCCAATTGTGGGATGGCGCGCGTGTTCGCCTATTTGATGCAGCCTGATGTCCGGCTTACCGACGATGCTATTTTTGGTGACGTATCCTCGGTAATCCATGATGCTTTGTTTGAAATTTGTCAAAAAAACAAAAAAATGACGGGTATTTCAACAAGCGCACTTGAGGTTTCTTTAAGAAAACTCGAAAAAGGGTAAATTAAACATTAAAAATTGCGGCCTTTATACAATTAGTGCCGAAAAAGAAAATAATTTTGTGTCATCATTCAAAAACAACACACTGGCACAATTCTTATTATAAAAATTTGTAATTAACAATCTTCACTAAAATTAAGTGACCCTATGACACGGAAAGTCCTTCTACTCACAGTCCTTTTGGGCACAATCGGTGCTGGAAACGCCGTCGCTCAAACGCCAGATGCTGGCATGACCACAACAACCGCTACAGTAACCCCCCTATCGCCGAACGATAAATGGGAAATTGGCATTCACTTGGGCATGCCCACTGTTATTGGGGACATTGACCCGAAATTTCCAGGTATCGGTGGCGCGCTCCACGTCCGGAAATCGCTGGACCATGTTTTCTCGATTCGCGGTGTCGCTTTTGGTGCGCAAACGAAAAACGAAAACCGCGATAATGATACCCGTTCGTCGGAGCTCACTTATTTGAGTGGATCGGGTGAAGTGGTCATCACACTAAACAATCTGCGCTTCAACAAGCCAGTCCGCCGTTTCAACCTTAACGTGTTTTTGGGCGCCGGTTTGAACTATTACAAGACCGACTACGAAAATATTATCAAAAATGGCAATGGCTCGGTCAGCAATGGCACAATTGATGGGAAAGACCTTCAGGGCCAAGCGAATGCGGGCATTGAGCTTCTCTACCGTGTGAACCCAAAGTTCAACATCGGTGTGCAGCACAACGCCATTTTTGCATTTGGCCAAGGCGCGGACTTGTTGGATTCCGATGATAACATCACCATCAACCGGACGACCTATCGTGACGTGCTCCACTTTCCAAACCTTTGTTTGAACTTCAACCTCGGCGGCAAGGGCAAAAACCTCTCCGAGCCACTTTATTGGGTCAACCCAATGGCCGCTCTCCAATCGGATATCGCCGAGTTGAAGGCCCGCCCGGTCTATGACCCAACCGACACCGATGCGGATGGTGTCATTGATGCCATTGACCAAGAAAAAACCAGCCCAGCAGGTGCGCGTGTGGATACCCGTGGCATGACGCTCGACAGCGATGCAGACGGAATTGCCGACTTTAAGGACAAAGAGCCTTATTCCCCACCCGGCTACAAGATTGATGCAATGGGAATTGCCCAAATCCCTAAAGAGCCAAAGCTCACAGAAGCTGACGTTACCCGCATCGTGGATGACAAGCTCAAAGGCTTCAAGCCACCTTCGCAACAAGGCATCATTGACTGGTTCCTCCCGATGATCCATTTCGACCTTGACCGCTATGACATCAAAAAGAACGAGTACGAAAACCTCTATCAGGTTGCCCAGGTCATGAAACAAAACCCATCCCTTCGGGTGCTGGTTTCTGGCCACACGGACAAACTTTCGGGCAATAATTACAACAACGTTCTTTCGTACAACCGAGCAAAATCGGCAATCGAATTCCTCGTTGCAACACATGGCGTTTCCCGCGATCGTCTGGTTTTGAACTGGGGCGGCGAGGACAAATCGCTTGTTCCGGGTTCCGGAAACAGCATGATGAACCGTCGTGTTGAATTCCGCGTCGCAACTGGTGGCGATACTGAAATGGGTCGCCCAGAAGGGCCTCGTGCAGGTCGTGGCTCTTTCAAGGGCAATAAAGATGCTGGCTATTAATAGCCAATTTTGAAATAAGAAAAGGGTGGCTTTCCTTGAAAGTCACCCTTTTTTTATGCGCAAAATTTATTTTTATTTAATTTTTTATCGAAAAACCAACGGTTGATACCACCCCGCCGCCGTCCGAGGAATTAACCAAAAGCCGGATTTCATCGGCCTCGATTGGCGCGGATGCTTTTGCGTTCCAAGTAATTTTTTTGGTTTCTCCAGGGTTCAATTTTCCAATGTTTTGAACCGCATTTCCAATTATGGTCAAATAAAACGACCTTCCGAGTTGAGCATTCACATTGTTCACGACCGCCTTTGTCTCGTTCAAAAGAGTTGCTTCGATGGTAATTTCAGAACCCGTTTTGATGTTTTTTGGGATGTTAAATTGAACTTTCAAAGCATTTGCCAGTGAAATCGGCTTGGCCGAAACAATCTTTTTTCCGCTGTTCGAGACCACCCAAAGTTCCATCCCAGCGGGCGAGGTCGCGGGCAGTTTCATATCAAAATTGGCCGTCGGTTGCCCCGATTTTTTTGAGAACGACATTGGTTTTGTGAAAAAAATCGTGTCAGGGAATTTTTTGCTTTCGGGTAAATCTCCCACAATTTGAATGTTTGGCGGCGCAGCCCCAGCCCGCGAAAATGGGTTGCCCGGCGGCAAAACAATGCTCCCGCTGACCGTGCGGCCAAAACCTGCATCGCCCATATCGAGTTCCATTTTTGCTTTCGAAGCGAGGTCGCGCGAGGCAATTATCCCATCGCAATCAAAAAATGGCTTTTCCCAATATCCCTGGTCGCTGACCTCGGTAAGCCATGATTTTTTTGTCAAATTCTTGCCCGGCTCGTTGCACTCGTTCCGATCATAACTCACATCAACCTGGCCGTCAGAGGCCTCACTTTCCTTCCAAATTTCACTAGCTACAATCATAATATCATTGAATTTCTTGGTCGCAACCCCCCGCGTTTTCCCAAAAACGGCACGGGTCTCGGCACTCATATCGGCATATTCATGCGGGTGAAAAATTAGCCATTCGGCGGGTGAACTGGGCGATTTTTTTGCCCAAAATTCCGTCCAAGTATCAAAAGTCCAGTTCGCTTCGCCCGTTTCGAGCGCAGCGTCGGCGGTGGCCGTGCGTGACGGGATTCCGACCGAACGATAGAGCGCGGCCAAAAAATTGGCATCATCCGCACATTGCGTTTCCGTGAAACGCGCCAATAAATCAAGCACATCATTTGTATGATAGGCCAAGCTGTAAGCAAATTTTTTCTCCTCCGCGTCGCAAATCAATTGCGCAGCTTTAACTTGGTCGGTCGCGCCGGAACAGGCTTCGATGGCGATGTTAAAAATCCGCGTGTCGTCGGGGTGCAATTGATAAAGGAGTGCGCGGCTCGCATTCGTGTGCGCACCAAACCAAACATTAGTTTCATTGAACGAAAAACGCGCTGCGCCCCCATTTTCCGCCGGGTCGAAAATCACGAAAAAAGGAAGCTCAATAGGCTTCGGCTCACAGCCCGTTTTGATGGTCGCGATATATTTCCCTACAGGGATGCCTCCGGAAATCTGCTGCCCATTTTTGTCTTTCCATTCCCAACTAATTGACAATGAACCAGTTGTATTGGTGGCAGGGCTGATTGTTGTTAAAACCTTGCCTTTTGGGTCTTTGATTTCGACGGCCAATTTTTGTGCACAGCAAGTGTTCACCGCAAATTGAATGCTCGCTTTTCCGCGCAAAAAAACAGGCGAGCCGATGGGCTGCTCATTGTTTTCTGGCTTAAAAAATGGTTCGCCGCCGAGGATTTGTGCGGTCGTTGGCGAGCCAGCGGTCACTTCAACAATCGAAGAAACGGGGCTGGGCAAATTATTGAGCGATTGTTTTGCCGAAATATTGTCGCCCGAGACGAGCGGTTGGGTAAGCGAAGCAAGGGTTTCTTCGCCCACAGCGGTCGCCGTCCCGATGGCCGTTTCATTTTTGTAAATGGTCACCGTTGCCCCGGCTACCGTCCCGGTGACGAGGACTTGTTGCGCAGCTTGGCAAATCGGCGAAGCGAGGGCTGGTTGGCCGGGCGGCTTGGCTGGCTCGACGACCGTTCCGCCGCCGCCGGAATTATTGCCGCCGCCTGGGGAAGGCGTGTTTTTACAATTTGAAAAAAACAAAACGAGGCTCATCAACAAGAAGTTGATTTGAACAAAACTGGAGGTTTGGTACGTTTTCATCCGCAGAATTTTTTTTAAGAAAATGAAAAATGAGTAAATTTTTATTCGCCTATTCTAACGAAATGACGATAAAATGGATGGAAAGATAGCCAATGGCCAACATCATCATTTTAAATTTACATAAATAAAAAAAGGGCAATCAGCCAAAAGCCAACTGCCCGCGATAAAATCCTGCTGTAAAGGTTCTTTTCGCTATTTCAAACGGTCAAAATTTCCCGCTCTTTTCCGGCGAGCGTTTTGTCCACCTGCTCAACCATTTTATTGACCAAATCCTGCATTTCGATTTCTTTCCGTTTGCCCATATCCTCGGGCGTACCGTCTTTCACCGCCTTTTTAATTTGGTCAAGGGCTTTGTGCCGGGCAGTCCGGATGCCAACTTTTGCCTCTTCGCCACAGGCTTTTGCTTTTTTGACCAAATCCTTCCGGCGATCCTCTGTTAGCGGCGGGATGGTGAGGCGTATCATTTCGCCGTCGTTTTGAGGGGTGATGCCGAGGTTGGCGGCAAGGATTGATTTTTCAATCGGCCCAATCAATTTCCGGTCCCAAGGTTGGATGGTGATGGTGCGCGCATCGGCGGTTTGGATGTTCGCGACCTGTGGCATCGGGGTTGGCGCACCATAATATTCCACAATCAGGTCTTGCAAAAGGGAGGTTGAAGCCCTGCCGGTTTTCAGTTTGAACAGTTCGTGTTCGAGGTGGTCGAGGGCTTTCTCCATTGAGGTCGTGGCCTCAGAAAGTAGGTTTGATAAGTCTTGCATGAGTATTTAAAATTCTAACTAATTGATATTCAACTATTTACAAAAAAATAATCAAAATTTCAGCACAAAGATAGACACTCATTTTGAGCAAAAAAAGTATGAAGGTTTAACCAATATTTGCTCACGGATTTTCCAAAAGGAACAGTTTACAACATTCAGCAATAGTTTCTTCAAAAG